>CAJJDF010000033.1 GCA_905182785.1 uncultured Flavobacteriales bacterium | reverse complement strand
TATTACAGGGCTCTTATGAGTTTTCTATTTTTGTGCTGTACATTAAATTAGAATTATAAAATAATGCGATAGATTTTTCCTTTTTCCTTTTTACCAGTTATCTGTGAATATTACCACTAATAAAATAGCCTTACATTTAATTAATACATTTTATACCTTTATTTCATAAAAAAAATAATATGAAAAACACACTTTTGTTATTTCTGCTTTTTACATCTGGAATAGTTAATTCACAACAATTTACCATTAGCGGAACAATTAAAGATGCCGAAAATGGGGAGGATTTAATTGGTGCTACAATTAAGGTTAAAGAAATTCCAACAACTGGTGCTGTAACTAATGTGTATGGTTTTTATTCTCTTTCATTAGAAAAAGGAACCTATACAATTGTGTTTAATTCCTTGGGGTTTGATCCCATCACAAAAACTATGGTCTTAGATGAGAACAAAAAATTCAATATTGAATTATCTTCTGCCTCTACCAAACTAAAAGAGTTTGAAGTAACGGGAGAAATTGAAGATGAAAACGTATCCAGTACATCTATGGGAATAGAAAAATTGGACCCAAAAAGCATTGAATCAATTCCTGTTTTATTAGGAGAAAAAGACATTATAAAGACTTTTACTCTTATGCCAGGAATAAAAAGTGGTGGAGAAGGAAGTGGAGGTTTCTTTGTAAGAGGAGGTGGAGCTGACCAAAACTTAATTTTATTGGATGAAGCTGTTGTTTATAACGCTTCTCATTTACTCGGTTTTTTCTCTGTTTTCAATTCAGATGCTATTAAAGATGTTACTCTCTACAAAGGAGGAATGCCAGCAGAATATGGGGGAAGAGGCTCTTCTGTAATGGACATTACTATGAAGGATGGAAACAACAAAAAGTTTGGAGCTTCTGGAGGTCTTGGTGTTATTTCTTCAAGATTAACTCTTGAAGGACCAATCGTAAAAAACAAAGGTTCTTTTATCGTTTCGGGAAGAAGAAGTTATGCTGATGTATTTCTAAAACTTTCAAAAGATGAAAATCTAAAACAATCTACATTGTATTTTTATGATTTGAACCTAAAAGCAAACTATAAGATTAACGATAAAAACAGAGTTTTTCTTTCTGGTTATTTTGGAAGAGATGTGTTTGGAGTGGGAGATTTATTTGGGTTCAACTGGGGAAACGCAACTGGTACTTTAAGGTGGAATCATTTATTTAGTGACAAACTTTTTTCAAATACTTCATTGATTGCCAGTAACTACGATTATGAATTTAAAGTGGGTGCTGGGGATGATGGTTTTGGTGTAAAAGCTGCAATTTTTGATTATAACTTGAAACAAGATTTTTCTTACTATCTAAATAGCAAAAACACGATAAAGTTTGGTTTTAATTCAATTTACCATACTTTTTCACCTGGAGAATTAGTAGCAGAAAACCCTAGTTTTAATGCAAACAAAATAAAAAATAACCTAGCTTCAGAAAATGCTATTTACCTTCAAAATGAACAAAAATTTAATGAAGTTTTTAGTATTCAATATGGATTAAGGTATTCGTTTTTTAACTTTTTAGGAAACAATGATTCTATCAAAACATTTGATACGGATGGAATTCAGACCGGGATTGAATACGTAGAGAAAAACAAGTCTAATAAGTTTTATGGTGGTTTTGAACCGAGGTTAGCAATGAAATATATGTTGGATGAAACTTCTTCGGTAAAGTTATCTTACAATAGAAACTACCAGTACATTCATTTATTATCTAATACAACAGCAGGCTCTCCTACCGATTCTTGGGTTCCTAGTTCAAATAACATTAAGCCTCAAATTATTGATCAAATCGCTTTGGGTTATTTCAAAAACCTTAAAAAGAATACGTATGAATTCTCTGTGGAAGCTTATTATAAGAATCTTCAAAATCAGATTGATTATAAAGACGGTGCAGACCTTTTCTTGAATGGAGATGTGGAAAAAGAATTGGCTTACGGCAAAGGAATTGCCTATGGAGCTGAGTTCTATTTGAAGAAAAATAAAGGGAAGTTTACTGGTTGGTTGAGTTATACTTATTCTAGATCTCTAAGAAAATTTGACGATATAAATAATGGCGATTACTACCCTGCAAGACAAGATTTAATTCATGATGTATCCATTGTGGGAATGTATAAATTGAACGAAAAGTGGACCATTTCATCTAGCTGGGTATACACTACTGGAGTTGCAGTTACTTTCCCAGAAGGAAGGTATGAATTAGAAGGAGTTGTTGTTCCTTATTACTCGGATAGAAACGGATCTAGATTTCCTGCTTATCACAGGTTGGACCTAGGAGTAACTTGGTACAACAAAAAAACAGACAAATTTGAATCCAATTGGAATTTCTCTGTATACAATGCTTATGCAAGACAAAATACATATTCTATAGCATTTATTGAGGATGTGAATAATCCAGGACAAACTGTAGCTGAGCAAACAGCTTTGTTCAAGATAATACCTTCGGTAACTTATAACTTTAAATTTTAGCCGAGCATAATCAATTATTTTTTCAATGTTACTAAAAATAACAGCTTTTCAAAAAACACTAAATTTCAACAGATGAAAAATATACTTTTAATACTTATTGGTACAATAACACTGACAAGTTCTTGCAGAAAAATAATAGATATTGAGCTTGACGAAGCCAACAAAAGAACTACTATTGATTCGAAAATAGAATTAGGAATAAATAATGTTTCTGCTAGAGTAACTAAATCCGGAAACTTTTTTGGATCTAGTTCAAATCCTTCGTTAACTGACGCTACAGTCGTTTTGAATGACGGAACTAGCGATTTTACTTTGATAAATATAGGAAATGGAAATTACGAACTTTCGGGATTCAATGCCGTGGGAGGACAATCCTACTCTATGAAAGTTACTCAAGGAGGAGTTACTTATGATGCAAATACGAGTATCCCTAATTTAGTAAGAATAGATACTATTCTTGCTCTATTCCAACCTGCTTCAACATTTAGTGAAGAAGGTTATTTATTGAATATAATATTTCAAGATCCTGCTGTAGCATCTAATTATTATAGAGTTGAATTAGACATTGCTGGGGAGAGATATGGAGCTATTGACGAATTGATTCTCTTGGATGATGGACTTACTAATGGAAATTTAATTCAATTTCCTCTTTTTGGTGCTGATGTTGCTCAGTTGGGAGATGTTGTAACCTTATATTTAAGCTCAATAGACAAACAAGCTTTTGATTACTTTACAGCCATTAATGCTGTCCTTAGTGGGGATGCGGGCTCTCCTGCCAACCCAAAAAGTAATTTCAACAA
>CAJJDF010000032.1 GCA_905182785.1 uncultured Flavobacteriales bacterium | reverse complement strand
AAAATAATAATTATCAAAAGCTCTCAAGAAATTGGGAGCTTTTTTTATGTATTTTTGTTTTATGAAAATTTACACAAAAACAGGCGACAAAGGAGAAACAAGTTTATTGGGAGGAGCAAGAGTTCCTAAATACCATTTAAGAATTGAAGCTTATGGAACAGTAGATGAATTAAACTCGCATTTGGGATTAATTCGTGACCAAGAAATGGAGAAAGAAACCAAAGAATTTTTAATCCAGATTCAAGACAATTTATTTGTAATAGGTTCTCACCTTGCTAAAGAACCAGGAAAGGATAAAGTGAAAATCCCTTCAATAAATGAAGAAATGATTGTGGATTTGGAAAATGCAATGGACCAATATAACGAAGAATTACCAGATATGAAATTCTTTGTATTGCCAGGAGGTCACCCAACAGTTTCGCAATGTCACATTGCAAGATGTGTGTGTAGAAGAGCAGAAAGAATCTCTGTTCATTTATCTAATGAAAGCGAAGTAGACCCAATCATTACAAAATACCTAAATAGATTATCGGACTATTTATTTGTCTTGAGTCGTAAATTTACACAAGATTTAAATGCGGAAGAAATTCCTTGGATTTCTAAAAAATAAATCCTCTTAACAGTATTTAAGACCCTTTAACAAAATTTAGTTTCAGGGTCTTTTTCATTGTACTACTTTTAATTGTAACAAATTGCACGTGTTAGCGGTTATACCAAAAAGAAAGAATGAAGTTCCTAGTTATATTTTTATTTATTTTAATCCAGTTTTCCGTTTTCTCACAATCGGTAACGGGTTATGTGTTTGATGAAAATAATACGCCAGTTCCTTTTGCTAATATTTATGTAAAAGCCAGTCAACAAGGAACTTCTACAGATGGAGAAGGAAAATATACCTATCAATTTACCAACCAAGGAATTTATGATATCATTGTAACTTCAGTGGGTTTTACAACAAAAGAATTCACGGTTTCATTAGAAGATAATGGGGAAGTAATAAAAAACATTTGGCTGAAGACGGATGTAAAACAACTGAAAGAAGTAATAATAACAAGCAAAGGAAGGGATCCAGCTTACGGGATTATTAACAAAGCTATTGAAAACAAGAAAAAGTGGAACTCTCAAATAAAATCGAGTAAATGCGAGGTTTACATAAAAGGAAAAGAAGTAATAACCGAAAAAGAAAAGAAAAAAAGGGCGAGAAAAAAAAGACAAGAAGAACGACAAAAAAAATCGGAAGAGGCAGCAAAAGAAAAAACAGAAGAAGAACTGTTTGATGAAGCTACCAAGAAAAAAGAAAGAGAAATAAGCAAACTTGCTTACAGCATAAACATGATGGAGGTGAAAATGGACAGGCATTTTCAATACCCAAATAAAGTAAAAGAAATAAGAACTGCCTACAAAAAGTACGGGAACACATTTGGTCTTTTTTTTAAAAACACCATTGAAAACGAATTCAATTTTTACGACAACCTAATGGATTTATACAAACTGAATACCGTTCCTTTAGTTTCGCCTCTCAACTCCCTATCAGTACTTACTTATAAATTCAAACTGATTGAGACAAAATTTGACAGTGGAATAATGGTATGGAAAATTGAAGTTACACCTCGAAAAAAAGGGAATGCAACTTGGGAGGGACACATTTGGATTAGAGACAATACATTTAACATAGATAAAGTAGATTTATCGCTCAAGAAAGGGGGTTTGTTAAAGTACAATGAATTTAGGATACAACAAGAATATGCATTTAATGAAGATTCTGTCTTACTTACTTATAAGCAAGTTTTTGATTATGTAGAAAAATCAGGAAGAACTAGTTTTACTGGTAAAACTACCGTGGTTTATTCCAATTATGAATTGGATGTTACGTTTCCCAAGCGATATTTTAGTAATGAAGTAGGAGTTACAACTGCCGAAGCCTACGAAAGAGATTCCAGTTATTGGGATAGAATAAGACCAGAGCCATTAACTAAAAAAGAACAAAGATTCCAGTCTGTGAAAGACAGTATTTACGATTATGTAAATTCTCCTGCATATTTGGATTCAGTAGATTCCGTTTACAACAAAGTTACATTTTTGGATGTAGTGTGGAATGGGGTAGGGTTTAGAAACAGAGTAAAAAAACAATCTTGGTGGTTTGGTTCTTTACCCACACTTATTGGAATTGACCCAATACAAATACTAAGACTTGGGCCTGGAGCTACTTATTACAAAAGATTCGAGAATGAGAATGCAATTAGGCTTTCAGGAGATATGAATATTGGTTTATTAAACAAAGATGTCAAAGGAGACTTTGGTGTTTGGTTTAAATATGACCCCAAACACCTAGGAACAATCTCTTTTGATATTGGAAAAGATTTTGACATCTTGGCTTTAAGTGATGCTGTAACAGCTTTATTTGATAGGGGAAATTACATAGAATCCAGTTATTTCTCCATCTCTACACGAAGAGAATTAGTAAATGGATTATACGGTAGATTAAGCTATGCTTATGACAATAGATCTTCCATAGAAAACTATAAATCAGCTTCTTTTTTAGATACAATTTTTAAAGGTCAAGCAAATGTTGCAGTTGGTTTTGATGGCTATCAAACCTCTCGATTAACTTTAGGGTTATCATTCACTCCGTTTCAAAAATACATGATGGAACCCAAACGAAAAGTAGTATTGGGAAGTAAATGGCCCACTTTTTCATTGAGGTATGAAAAGGGAATAAAAGGAATTTTTAAGAGTGTAGTGGATTATGATTTTTTGGAATTTAGTACAGTTCAATCTTTTAAAGTAAGAACTTTAGGGACTTCTTCTTATCGATTTACAGCAGGGAAATTTCTGAATACTAAAGCATTGAAATCTCAAGATTACAAACGATTTAATAGAAGTGACAGGTGGTTTTTCTCCTCTTTTTTATCTTCCATGCAATTGCAGGATACTACTTTATTGGTGAATGACAGTTATTTTAAATTCAATTACATTCATCATTTTAATGGGGCAATAATAAATTTTGTCCCGCTTATCAAAAGATTAGGAATACATACTGTTGTTGGAACAAGTGGTTTATTAATTCCACAAAGTAAGTATAGGTATGCCGAAGCATTTTTAGGATTAGAAAGAACTTTCAAGATTTCAAGAGTGAGATTTAGGCTAGGAGTTTATGGAGTAGAAGCCGTTTCAAACTTCAACAGCATTGACCCCAGGATAAAATTCGGAATCAATTTCTATAGTTTTAAAAATAACGATTGGGGATATTGATAAAATAAAATAATAGTTTATGCCGTTCTTACTTTATATAAAAGAAAGAAAGGCATGAAAAATAAAGTCATTTTAATAGCAGCTGTGGCTGCATATTGTTCGTATGGATTTGTAGAAAAATCGAACAATAAACAATCAATATTTACCTTGCAGGAATTAATCCAAGACCCTATGTTTTCGGTTAAAATTATTTCAAACGGGAACTATACTGGAGGAAGTGTGTCCCTTGAAATAGAATCTAAATTCAGCAAAAACGTTACTATGAAAATTCCGCAAGGAACTCTTTTTTATCCTGAAGATGAGAATGAGCAGACCTTGGTCTTACCAAAAATGGAATTGATTACTATCAATAAGAAGTCAATACAATCGCACTTAGTAAATGGATATTGTTCAGAGGCTAGTGATAAATGTCCAAGTGAAGGCGGTGTCTTTACAGTTGGGAATTCTAAAAACACTAAGCTGAAACAGCTTTTTGTATTTCTCAACACCAAAGAATATGATGATAACCAAATCCAAGAATCAATTTGGTGCATTACAGATGATAAATCAATAGGTAATATTTATGATGAGGAGGATACGAAGCTACAAGAAACTGTTGCGAGCATTACCGGAGGAAGAATTCCTTGGCAGAGTACACGAAGAGAAATTGCGGTAGATGAGAATCAAAATATAGTGGCAGAACCAGTTGAAATTAAAGGGAAAATAAAATTTGGAACAAAAAGAATAACAAAAATAAGAAGTAAAATAATAAGAGATAATGGGGAGTTAATCCATGAATTCGGCAAGGTGATGACGATTCCAAAGGCAGATGACATTACATTAAATTTTACTGTAAAAGTAAAAGGTTGGGAACACGGAAAATACTTCGTAGTTTATTTCACGGATGAAAATAAAGAGCTTGTAAAACAAGAATTTACTTTATAGTTTACTTATTCATAAAAGAATGAACCTTATCCACCATGTTGCTTGAACCGATCACATAAGGAACTCTTTGGTGCAGTTCAGTTGGTTTTAATTCCATGATTCTATTTTTCCCGTCAGTTGCTTTTCCTCCAGCTTGTTCTATTACAAATGCAAGTGGATTACATTCGTACAATAGCCTCAGTTTTCCTTTTGGTGCATTATCAGTACTTGGGTAAACATAAACGCCACCTTTCAATAGATTTCTATGAAAATCTGCTACCAGAGAACCAATGTATCTTGCAGTATAAGGTCTGTTTGAAAAATCATCTACTTCTTTCGTGTAGTCAATATAATCTCTCAATCCTTGCGAAGTTCTGTTGTAATTCCCTTCGTTCATTGAGAATATCTTACCATCTTTTGATGTTTTCATATCTGGATGTGACAAGTAAAATACACCTAAAGAAGAATCATAAGTAAATCCATTTGTACCATTCCCAGTTGTATAAATTAACATAGTAGAAGAGCCGTATAAAACATAACCTGCAGCAACTTGCTCCGTTCCTGGTTGTAAAAAATCTTCTAAAGTTACAGGAGTCCCTGCCGGAGAAATTCTTCTGTAAATAGAAAAAATTGTTCCTACCGATACATTTACATCAATGTTAGACGAACCATCAAGAGGATCCATTGCAACTATATAATTTCCTTTCATAGAATCTCCATCAAAAGCGATAAAATCATCATCCTCTTCGGAAGCAATCCCACAAATAATACCTCTGTTTTTTAATGCTTTAATAAAAACATCATTAGCATATAAATCCAATTTTTGTTGCTCTTCCCCTTGAATATTCTCAGTTCCCACAGCACCCAAAATATGTTTAGCTAATCCAGCTTTGTTTATTTCATGGTGTACAATTTTTGAAGCCAAACGAATAGAACTTAATATACTAGATAATTCTCCTGTAGAATATTTAAAGTGTTGTTGGTTTTCAATAATAAACTCGCCTAAAGTGATTGATTGCATGAAATTGTAAATTGATATTTTGTAAAAATACGCTTATTAAATGATTGTTAAAAATAATGAGGGTAAGATTTTACTTTCTCTCTTGGTTTAGGTAATTTTATGGAAATAGGAAATAGATAGTTCACGGATGGAAATCATCTCAATTCAATACAAAAATTAATATATGGCAGACGTAAAAAAATACATTGAAGAACACAAAGACAGATTCATAGATGAAATAGTAGATTTATTAAAAATACCTTCTGTAAGTGCTGATCCAGCATATAAAAGTGAAGTAAATAGATGTGCTAAGCACGTGAAACAAAGTTTGATTGATGCAGGAGTAGATTTTGCAGAAATTTGTGAAACAGCAGGTCATCCAATTGTGTATGGAGAAAAAATCATTGACCCTAAATTACCAACTGTTTTGGTTTACGGACATTATGATGTGCAACCAGCAGATCCTATTGAATTATGGACAAGTCCACCGTTTGAACCTGTAATAAAAGACGGATATATTTATGCAAGAGGTTCTGCAGATGACAAAGGACAATTTTACATGCACGTAAAAGCATTTGAATACATGATAAAGACAAACTCTTTGCCTTGTAACGCTAAGTTTATGATTGAGGGAGAAGAAGAAGTTGGTTCTGAAAACCTAGGGATTTTTGTAAAAGCGAACAAAGAGAAATTAGCAGCCGATACGATTGTGATTTCTGATACTTCTATGATTTCAAATGAAACGCCATCTATTGCAGTTGGTTTAAGAGGGTTGAGTTATATGGAGGTTGAGGTAACTGGACCAAACCGTGATTTGCACTCAGGATTGTACGGAGGAGCAGTTGGGAATCCAATTAATATTTTGTGTAACATGATTGCTTCGTTAACAGACGAAAATAATCACATCACAGTAAAAGGATTTTACGATAATGTAGAGATAGTTTCTGATGAAGACAGAGCAGAAATGGCAAAAGCACCTTTTAATCAAGATGATTATAATGCTGAATTGAAAATAAAAGAAGGATTTGGAGAGAAAGGATATTCAACAAACGAAAGAACTTCTATTCGTCCAACTTTGGATGTAAATGGAATATGGGGAGGATATATTGGAGAAGGAGCTAAAACAGTTTTACCTTCTAAAGCTTATGCAAAAATCTCTATGAGATTAGTTCCTGGTCAGAGTTCTGATGAGATTACAGAAAAATTCCGATCACATTTTGAATCCATTGCACCAGATGCTGTGAGAGTGAAAGTAACTCCACATCACGGAGGAGAGCCATTTTTAATTCCAACAAACTTTCCTGCTTATCAAGCAGCAAGTAAAGCAATGGAAACAACATTTGGAGTAACACCAATTCCAGTTAGAGGAGGAGGAAGTATTCCTATTACTTCTATGTTTGAGGCTGAGTTAGGACTTAAATCTGTATTGATGGGATTCGGATTGGCAACAGATGACATTCATTCGCCAGACGAACATTATGGAATTTTTAATTACCTAAAAGGAATTGAAACTATTCCTTATTTCTATCAATATTTCACTGAAGAGTTTGGGAAATAAGAACTGAGTTAATAAATGATAAATTTAAAATGAGGTGACTTTGTTACCTCATTTTTTTTTGTTTAAATTTTAGACAATTGCATAATCGGGAAATAATTTAACCATTTTCTTTCTAAAGCGGACTAAACTCCTTTGAATAGTCATCTTATATTTGTAGGTACAAAAATTATCGTATTTTTATTCATACAATCATAAAGAGAGGTAAAAATGGAAGAGAAAACAGCTAACAAAAGAGTTTTGGAGACTTTATTTAAAAACAGAGTTAAGATTTTATTATTTTCTATTGTGTTTGCAATTATAGCAGTCGGAGTTACGTTTTTTATTCCCAAAAAATATACAGCTTCAGGGATTGTATTTCCCACCAATTCCAATTCTATGAAGGATGTAGCGAACAGCAATTTTTTTGGATATGAGTTCCAGGCAGACAGATTGATTCAACTGTTTGAATCTCAAAAAATGAAAGAAACCATTATAAAAAGATACGACCTAATTAATTATTACGAAATAGATACAAACTCTAAAAACTGGAGGTATTACTTAAACAAGTACTACATTGAAGACATTAGTTTTAAAAGAACAAAATTTATTTCGGTAAAACTCAATGTAATCATGAAATCACCAGAATTGGCGAGTAAGATTGCCAATACAATGATGTCTTATATTGATACGATTAGAAAAGAAATCTTATATGAAAATGTATATGCATTACAAGACGATTTATCACACAAAGTATACAATCATCAAATTATTGTTGATAGCTTGTTGTTTCTCCTTTCAAATGAAAAAAAGACGACAAAACCGAATCAGTTAGCACAGAATATAGTCTCAAAACTAGAGGAAAACAATAAGAATGGAAACCTTGGACTGGGAGATGAAATTATAATTAATGCGGCAAAGAATAATTATACGTTTAAAACTGCAAAAGCAATAAATGAATATTACCATCAACTTTCTATTTTATCTAACTTAAAGAGAGAACTAGTAGTGCTTAAAGAAAAGACAAGTGTGCCTTTCCCAAGAATTTATAGAGTGCAAAATGCAATTGCAGATTATAAAAAAACTTCCCCTTCATTTTTGCTTAATATTATTTTAGGATTTTTGATTGGTGCGATTGGGAGCATACTTTTTTATTCATTGAAAATTCATTGGAGCAATTTTTCAGAATCAATAGCAAATGAATAAGAGCAGAAAAAATAAATCGTTTTTTCTATTAGCTACAGGAATACTTTTATGTGCTTGTGTCTATTATTTATTCAAAGAAGACGTAGAAAAAGTAACGTTAATCCTAGTAGGTATGAGTGCGCTTATTGCAGCTCCATTTCTATTCAATCACACGTCAAACTTATTGTTGGCAATCGTATTTTTAACACCTCTATCTATTGATTTAACAATAGGTGATGGTTTTAAGTTATCTGCCCCTTCAGAAATTATGATGTTGCTAGTTGTGGGAATTGTTGTGTTAAAGTTTTTGGGAGGATTAAAATTTGAGAAAAGAATAATTACACATCCCATGAGTGTCTTAATTTTATTGTTAATCGCTAGTTTGGTGTTTTCAACAGTTACCTCTGTAGACCCCTCCATTTCAATTAAAAGAACAATATCTCAATCGATTTTTTATGTTGTTTTTTACTTCTTTTTAATTCAATTTTTGACAAAAAAAGAGCAATTAAAAAAAGTATATTGGCTGTATGGAATTGGATTAATAGCACCAATAATTTATACAATAATTGACCATTCTCAATGGGAGTTTGTTCAGCCAGCTTCTGTTTATGCTTCGCTTCCTTTTTATGATGAGCACACTATTTATGGAGCTTGTCTTGCTTTTATTGTCCCCTTTCTTGTGTTAGACATAACGAATAAAAAGGAATTAAAATGGAAGGTTATTCCTAAACTTATTTTTCTTTCCCTGGTACTTATCGCATTATTTTTATCCTATTCCAGAGCAGCTTGGATCAGTGTGGTTGTAGCCATGTTATTTTTCATTTTCACAAGATTAAGATTAAGATTTTATCATTTTGTAGGGATAGTATTGGTTTTATTCGGAGTCATTTATTTCAATTTCAATTCAATTTATGGAACCTTAAAAGAGAATTCATTAAAGTATGGAGATAATTTTTCTACTCATATCGTTTCAATAACAAATTTACAGAATGATGCATCTAACATGGAACGGATAAATAGATGGGTGTGTGCTGTGCGAATGTTCGAGGAAAAACCAATTTTAGGATTTGGACCTGGGACTTATCAGTTTAATTATGGGAACTACCAAACCAATGAATTTACTACCAGAATAAGCACTCACATGGGCGACAAAGGGAATGCGCATTCCGAGTATTTTACTTATTTATCCGAAACTGGAATTGTAGGCTTTCTTGTGTTTTTATCTCTATTATTTTATTCTATTTATTTATCAATAAAGCTTTTGTATTCGGGATTAGATAAATCAACAAAGCTCTTGGTTTATGCTTCAATTTTAGGATTAATCACGTTTTACATTCACGGTTTATTCAATTCTTTTATTGATTCTCAAAAAATGGCAATCCTATTTATGTCAAGTTTAGCCATCTTAGTAAGAATAGATTTAAACCAAGGACCTAAAAAAAACTTAGTATCTTACTCCACCAAATGAAAAACAACAAAGACATAGATATTTCTGCTGTACTCAAAGTATTGGCTTATTATGATGTGTTTGATTATCCGCTTACTTTTGATGAAGTTTTTATATTTTCTCAAGGATTTTCTGAAGATCAAGTAGCTACTGAATTGAAAAAACTTACAGAAGATTCTGTTGTGTATAAAGTGAGGAATTTTTATAGTTTAAAAAATGATACTGAAAGAGTAATTAATAGAGAGCAAGGAAACAAAAGGGCCAAGGTTTTTACAAGAAAAGCAATCAAAAGAGCTAAGTTAATAAGTAAATTTCCATATGTGAGAGCCGTTTTTATCTCTGGTTCTTTTTCTAAAGGATATGTAACATTAGATGGCGATATAGATTATTTTGTAATCACCAAACACAATAGAATGTGGTTTGCAAGAACCGTACTTATTTTATACAAAAAAGTGTTTTTATTTAATTCCAGAAAATTCTTTTGTGTTAATTATTTCCTAGGTGAAAAAGACTTAAAAATTGATCAGAATAATATTTTTACTGCAACCGAAATTTTCACTTTAATGCCCATTATTAATAAAAAGGTATATAAAGTTTTAATAGAAGAAAATCAATGGGCTGAAGAGTATTATGATTTCAATAAAATCAAAAACCAGGATATAATTGAATACAAAAGTACTTTTTTTCAAACTATATTGGAGTCATTTTTTAATAATAAAATTGGTGAAAAATTAGATTTATATTGCATGAAACTAACACTAAAGAGATGGGAAAGAAAATTTCCTGATTTACCAAAAATAGATTTTAATATTGCTTTTAAATCTACCCGAAATGTATCCAAACATCACCCCAGCAATTTTCAGAAAAAAGTGTTGGACTCCTATAATAAAACAATTAATAATTTGAGAAATGTCTAGCATATTATTTAGCCACAGTTATTTTTATCAGATGGATTCCAAACAATGGGAAACTGGAACTCCCTATCCTCCCTTAGGAACAATTTATGCAGCTTCTTTTTTAAGAGATAATGGTTTTGATGTATCGTTATTTGATGTGGGTTTAAAAGAATCTGCACAAGAAATACAGGGACTGTTAAAGACGACAAAACCCAATTACTTTGTATTGTATGATGATGGGTTTAATTATTTGACTAAAATGTGTTTAATCAACATGCGTGAAGCAGCTTTTGAAATGATTAAATTGGCTAAACAAGAAGGCTGTAAAGTGATTGTATCCAGTTCAGATTCAACGGATCATTTTAAAAAATATTTGGAGAAAGGAGCTGATTTTGTAATTCTTGGAGAAGGAGAGGTCACCTTACTCGAGACCTTAAAAGCATTAGAGAACAATGACGCATTAGACTCTGTAAAAGGAATTTGTTTTACCAAAGAAGGAAAAACAATTAATAATGGGAGAAGAGAAGTCTTGAGGGATTTGGATTTCTTGCCTCAGCCAGCTTGGGATTTAATTAACGTGGAAAGCTATAAAAAAGCTTGGAAAAGCAAGCTTCATCCCTTTGCTTTGAATATTGCAACAACTAGAGGCTGCCCTTATAAATGCAATTGGTGTGCAAAACCAATTTATGGAAATAGATATAATTCTAGATCACCCAAAAGGGTAGTCGAAGAAATTAGTTTTTTATCTACTACTTATGGTGTTACTAATTTTTGGATGTGTGATGATATATTCGGATTAAAGCCAAATTGGGTTCAAGAATTTGATAAAGAATTAAAGAAAGAGGGGTTAGAAATAGCTTACAAAATTCAAAGTAGAGCTGATTTATTATTGAAAGAAAACAACATTGACTCTTTGGTTAGTTCTGGGTTAAAAGAAGTCTGGATAGGAGCAGAAAGCGGATCTCAAGGGATTTTAGATGCAATGGATAAAGGAACAACAATTAAGCAAATAGAAGACTCTACCAAGTTGCTTCAGCAAAAAGAAGTGAGGGTTGCTTTTTTTATTCAGTACGGATATTTGGGAGAGGAAAAAGAGGATATCGACAAAACGATAGCTTTAATAAAAAGATTAAAACCAGATGATATTGGGATATCAGTTTCTTACCCTCTTCCAGGGACAAAGTTTTATGACAAGGTAAAAGATGAATTGGAAGGAAAGCAAAACTGGACAGATTCGGATGAATTGGCTATGTTATTTAAGGGGACTTTTAATCAGCAATTTTACAAGAAATTACACAGATACACACACAAAACCTTTCAGGTAACCAAAGGAAGAGTTGCACTAAAAAGATTGTGTACAAAGCCTTTTAAAACTTCTGTCTCTCAATTAAAACAGATTGCTAAAATGCCAATTTATTATGTACTAAGTAAAAAGGAAAATTTAGAATTAAAGAAAATGAGGAATTTATATAAGTTATGATATTAGAATAAAAGCAGAGAGTTCCATTCCCCAAGCCACAGCCAAATGAACAATTAATCCCCCATAGATATTTCGTGATTTATAGGCTAAAATCCCTAACCCAAAACCTCCAAATACTGAGCCAATTGTTTCTACCATAGGTTTTCCGAAATGTAAAAATGCATAACAAGCGACCATAGGTAAAATAGCATCTTTTCCAACAAATCGAGAAAGTGCAACCACCATAAATCCTCTAAACATTAACTCTACTGAGATAAAATCGAATCCATAACAAAACTCGAACAGTGCAATTTTGGACACTTCGGATAAGTTTGCTTCTTGAAACCTATTGAAGCTATAGGAAGGATAGTATTTTGTAAAATCTTCTTGTGTTACTGCTGAAATGTATACAATAGGTAACATAATTGCGACTAATACTAAGTACGGTTTTATATTGACGCCATTGAGCTTTAGTCCATATAGTTCGGGTTTAAAATAGCTGACAATATAATAGACAATAAAAACAGGGATCATTATTGTAAACAAACTATTTACATTGGACAGGCAAGATTGATAAAAACTAAAACCTTCAATGTCATAAGGGATTAATTGTTTTACAAATTTTAAAGTGTAGTAGGAGGAGTCTAATGAAACAAAAAATAGTCCTAAGAGACCAAATATCAAATAATGTTTATTGAGAATTGTTTTTTTTTCTTTTTGAAAAACAGCCATAATTAAAAGTGGAACAATGAATGCAAAAGCAAACATCCCCCAAAGTTTTATAACACCTAATTCACTGTAGTTTTTTACTCTAAAATACTTTGGATAAACTTCATATTGATAATTCGCATAAATGCAAATTGCAATAAAAAGACCAATCAATAGATGTGCCTTTAGGCTAAAGTTGTCCTTGAAATAATCTTTAAAATAGGATAGGAAAATTTTCATTACTTGAAATTACAAATAATAAAAATGTTTTAAGAATACTTTTTGATAATAAGAGTTGCATTATGCCCTCCAAATCCAAAAGTATTGGATAAAGCATAATTTACGGTTCTTTTTTGTGCCTTATTGAAAGTGAAATTTAATTTCTCATCCAATTCAGGGTCTATTTCTGTGTGATTTATTGTCGGAGGAATAATGTCTTCAGTAACTGCTAACACACAAGCTAAAGCTTCTATTACACCCGCAGCTCCCAATAAGTGACCTGTCATAGATTTTGTAGAACTAATGTTCAATTTGTAAGCATGATCTCCAAATACTTTTTGTATTGCTTTAGATTCTGCAATATCTCCAAGTGGAGTAGATGTACCATGCACATTGATGTAATCAATATCGCTTGGTTCAATGTTCGCTTCTCTCAAAGCTTCATTCATGGCGTTACGTGCTCCTAATCCCTCAGGATGTGGTGCAGTTATGTGATGTGCGTCTCCAGAAGCACCTCCTCCAACGACCTCTGCATATATTTTTGCTCCACGAGCAATTGCATGATCATATTCTTCAAGCATCATTGCTCCAGAACCTTCACCCAGTACAAATCCATTTCTGTTTTTGTCAAAAGGCCTTGAGGCAGTTTCAGGAGAATCATTGTTTTGAGATAATGCGTGCATAGCATTAAATCCACCAATTCCTGTTTCAGTTACAGCAGCTTCAGATCCTCCTGCAAGTATTGCATTGGCTTTTCCTAAACGTATATAATTGAAAGCATCAATTAAGGCATTAGTTGATGAAGCACATGCCGAAACCGTAGCAAAATTTGGCCCCATAAAACCGTATTTAATTGAAATATGACCAGCAGCAATATCTGCAATCATTTTTGGTATAAAGAAAGGATTGAATTTAGGTGTTCCATCTCCATTGAAAAAGTTTTCACACTCATCCTGTAAAGTTTTAAGTCCACCAATTCCTGCTCCCCAAATTACACCTATTCTATCAGTATCTACTTCATCAAGATTCATTCCTGAATCTAAAACAGCCTCTTCAGCTGTAACAACAGCATACTGAGAGAAAATATCCATTTTCCTTGCCTCTTTTCTGTGAAGATGATCTTCCACATTAAAGTTTTTTACTTCGCAAGCAAATTGTGTTTTAAACTTGGATGCATCAAATCTTGTTATAGGTGCTGATCCAGAGACACCTTTTTTAAGTGAATCAAAATAATCTGAAGCACTATTCCCAATAGGGGTTAGTGCTCCGATTCCAGTTATTACAACTCTTTTTAATTCCATGAGGAGCTAATTTTTATTTAGCGTCATTAATAAATGTAACTGCATCTCCAACTGTCGCAATTTTTTCTGCTTGATCGTCCGGTATTGCAATGTTAAATTCTTTTTCAAATTCCATGATTAATTCAACAGTATCTAATGAATCTGCTCCTAAATCGTTTGTGAAGTTTGATTCTAAAGTAACCTCAGATGCATCCACACCTAATTTATCTACTATAATTGCTACTACTTTATCTTGTATTTCTGCCATTTTATTTTAATTTTTAATGTTTAGATTGTGCAAATAAAATTAATTAATTCCTATTAAACAAGTATTCGCACACTACTTTTTTAACAAAGTTCGTTCCAAAAGTTTTTAAACAGTTGCTTTCATTAGTTCTCTGTTCATTCTTGCAATGTTTTCTATGGAAATTCCTTTAGGGCATTCTACTTCGCAAGCTCCTGTGTTTGTGCAACTTCCAAATCCTTCTACGTCCATTTGGTTCACCATGTTTAGCACTCTATCTTTTGCTTCTACTTGCCCTTGAGGCAGTAAAGCATATTGTGACACTTTGGCCGAAACAAATAACATAGCAGAAGAGTTTTTGCAAGTAGCTACACAAGCTCCACATCCAATGCAAGTTGCAGCATCCATAGCTAAATCTGCATCCTTTTTAGGAATGGGTAATGCATTTGCATCTTGTGTGTTTCCGGAAGTGTTCACTGAAATGTATCCTCCAGATTGCTGAATTCTATCAAAAGAACTTCTGTCAATCATTAAATCTTTAAGAACCGGAAATGCATTTGCTCTAAATGGTTCAATATGAATAGTCTCTCCGTCTTCGAACATTCTCATGTGCAATTGACAAGTTGTTACTTTTCTATCTGGTCCATGAGCTTCTCCATTGATAAACATAGAGCACATACCACAAATTCCCTCACGACAATCGTGATCAAACGCCACAGGCTCTTCCCCTTTTTCAATTAATTCATCATTCAGGATATCCATCATTTCAAGAAATGACATATGTCCTTCAATCCCAGAAATTGGGTATGTTACCATTTTACCTGTTGACTTAGCATCTTTCTGACGCCATATTTTTAATGTTAAATCCATATATTTTAGTCTTTAGTTTTTAGTAAATAGTACTTAGTATCTACTAAATCAATTTAACTGTTTTATCTATAATTTTCTATTCCTAAACAAAATCAATTTTATTTGTATGACCTCTGTTTTAATTCAATATTTTCGTATATCAACTGTTCTTTATGCAGCTGAGCATCAGAGGGAACTCCTTTGTACTCCCATGCAGAAACAAATTTGTAGTTTACATCATCTCGTTTGGCTTCTCCCTTTTGTTCGCCATCTATTTCCACAGATTCTTCTCTAAAGTGACCTCCACAAGATTCTTCTCTTACCAAGGCATCTTTAGCAAACAACTCTCCTAGCTCTAAGAAATCAGCAACTCGCCCTGCTTTCTCAAGCTCTCTATTTACCTCATTAATTCCTCCAGGGACTCTCACGTCTTTCCAAAAGTCTGCTCTTAATTCTTGAATTTCGGCAATTGCTTCTTTCAATCCTGTTGCATTTCTTGACATTCCTACCTTATCCCACATAATCTTACCTAACTTCTTATGGAAATAATCCACTGGCTTAGTTCCATTTGTGTTCACTAGTTTTTCTAAAATTTCTTTCACAGAATTTTCTGCTTCGCTAAATTCAGATGTATCAGTAGCTATTTCTCCTGTTCTAATGTCATTAGATAAGTAATCTCCTATTGTGTAAGGCAATACGAAGTATCCATCTGCTAACCCCTGCATAAGGGCAGAAGCTCCCAATCTATTTGCTCCATGATCAGAAAAATTAGCCTCTCCAATTGCATAACAGCCTTCAATATTTGTCATCAAGTTGTAATCCACCCAAAGCCCACCCATTGTGTAATGAGTTGCTGGGTAAATCATCATTGGAGTTTTGTATGGATTTTCATCCACAATCTTCTCATACATTTGGAATAAGTTACCATATTTTGCTTCTACAATTCCTTTACCTAATTCATAAATTCTTGCAGAAGAAGCATTTTCTTCGTTATGAATTTTTGCTTGTTCTTTTCCGTATCTTTCGATTGCCGATTTAAAATCAAGGTATACCGCTTCTCCAGTTTTATTTACACCAAAACCTGCATCACATCTCTCTTTAGCTGCTCTTGAAGCAACATCTCTTGGGACTAGGTTTCCAAATGCAGGATACCTTCTTTCCAAGTAATAATCTCTTTCGTCTTCTGATAATTCTGTAGGTTTCTTCTTTCCTTCTTGAATTGCTACAGCATCTTCTAGATTCTTTGGAACCCAAATTCTTCCGTCATTTCTCAAGGACTCAGACATCAATGTCAGCTTTGATTGATAGTCCCCAGATCTTGGAATACAAGTTGGGTGAATCTGTGTAAAGCAAGGATTTGCAAAATAAGCTCCTTTTTTGTGAGTTTTCCATGCCGCAGTTACGTTACTTCCCATTGCATTGGTAGATAAGAAATAAACATTTCCATAACCTCCAGATGCAATTACAACTGCATGTGCCGAGTGCCTTTCTAATTCGCCAGTTATTAGATTTCTTGCAATAATTCCTCTTGCTTTTCCGTCTACTTTTACTACGTCAAGCATTTCATGACGGTTGTACATTTCTATTTTTCCACGAGCAATTTGTCTGTTCATGGCAGAATATGCTCCAAGTAATAATTGTTGCCCTGTTTGTCCTTTGGCATAAAAAGTCCTAGAAACTAAAACTCCACCAAATGAACGATTGTCTAATAATCCTCCATAATCTCTAGCAAAAGGAACTCCTTGAGCTACACATTGATCAATTATATTTGCTGAAACCTCTGCTAAGCGATATACGTTTGCTTCTCTTGATCTGTAATCACCTCCTTTTACGGTATCGTAAAACAATCGGTAATTAGAATCGCCATCACCTTGGTAATTTTTTGCTGCATTAATTCCTCCTTGAGCTGCAATTGAATGGGCTCTTCTTGGTGAATCTTGATAACAAAATGCTTTTACATTATAACCCTGCTCTGCAAGAGTTGCTGCAGCAGAACCACCAGCTAAACCAGTTCCAATAACTATAATATCAATTTTCCTCTTATTGGCAGGATTTACTAAATTAATGTTGTCCTTGTAGGTTGTCCATTTGTCCTTAATAGGGCCTTCTGGAACTTTTGAATCTAAAGTGCTCATACTTGAAATAGTTTATTGGTGTAATGGATTTAAAAAATGGTAGATCGCTACAAATGCAAATAATGCTGGAACTACAATAGCGAATATATTTCCTAGTTTTTTTATCGTAGGTGTATATTTGTTATTGTTGAATCCTACGGATTGAAATGACGATTGAAATCCATGTAAAAGGTGAAGAGCTAAAGCAATAAATGCTAAAACATATAACCCAACTTTAATTGGATTTTGAAATTTATGATTTAATTCTACTAAGTATCTTGTAGGCTCTTCTTCATGACCAGAAATATATTTGAAGTCCATTTCTGGAATCCAAAAATCATAAAAATGTAAGCCTAAAAATGCAAGAACTACTAGTCCAGAATAAATCATATTTCTTGACATCCAATTAGAATTTGTTCCTGGCTTGTTATAAGCATATTTTACTGATCTAGCTTTGTTATTCTTGTATTCAAGATACATTCCCATAACAAAGTGAAAAACCACTGCAAATATCAAGATAGGTTGCATCAAAAACTGTATTACAGGATTATAACCCATAAAGTGTGAAACACTATTAAACGAATCAGGGTCTACAACCGACAACATATTGATGGTAAGATGCTGCAGTAAAAAGAACATTAAAAAGAATCCAGAAAGTGCCATTAAGACTTTTCTTCCGATTGTTGTAAATTTTGATTGGGACATAGTTTGAAATTAGTTTTTTTCTTTTAGTTGACGCAAATGTAAACCTAACAACATTTTTAAGCAAGTAAACGGAACAAAAATACCTTATTTATAAAAGTTCTTGATAAAAAGATTCTATCTTTATCGCGATGAATTTTATAGATTTAATTATAGTAGCAATCCTTATTTGGTTTGGATATAAAGGCTTTCGCAAAGGATTAATCTTTGAATTAGTTAGTATCATTGCATTGGCTTTAGGCGTATATGGAGGATTGAAATTTTCTGATAGAACTGCTGAGTATTTAACCAAATATGTAGATTATGAGTACTTAAATGTAGCATCTTTTACCGTTACTTTTCTAGTGATTCTTTTATTGGTTTTTACTGTGGGTAAAGTAATCGAAAAAATCATAAATCTTGTTGCTTTAAAACTGATTAATAAATTATTAGGAGCTTTTTTTGGAATATTAAAAATGGCATTAATCTTAGGCGTTTTAATCACAATTGTAGAGTCCTACGACAGTAAAATAAGATTTTTACCTAAGGAGATTAAGGAACAGTCAATATTGTATAATCCACTATTAAATGCTGCAACTCAAATTCTTCCTGAAATAGAAAAAAACAATTTATTTCAACAAATTAAGTCAACTTCTTTGAATGAAATCGAATAAGTAAATCCTAATTTTGTATTTTTACTTTCAATGAATAGTTTTTATAAAAATATATTTCTTATTTCTGTATGTTTTCTTTTGTTTTCTTCAGAAGGAAAAGCACAGTTTTATTCAGGTTCTCATCAGGAGTTTGGTAAAAATAGAGTGCAAGAAGTCACCTTTTTTTGGCAATATTACGATTACGAAAGATTTAGAATTTTTTTCTATGGAGATGGAAAAGAACATGCTGAATTTGTTTCCCGTTCCCTTCATAAAAATCTTCACGAACTTGAATTGTTTTTTGAAACAGAATTGGATTCAAAATTAGATATTTTGGTTTTTAATAGACAATCAGATTTTAAGCAGAGTAACATTGGGTTGACCAATGAAATAACCTCTAATGTAGGCGGAAAGAACGCTATTGTTGGAAATAAAATGTTTGTCTATTTTGGGACCGATCATACATCTTTTGATGAACAAATTAGATCTTCATTAACAGAGGTTTTGGTTAATAAAATGGTTCGAAGAGGAGATTGGAAGAAAGTAGTTAAAAGTTCGTCAACAGTGAAGTTGCCAGATTGGTTTTCTAAAGGACTTTATTCTTACAAATCTACCCAATGGAATGTAAAGATAAATAATATTATTAAGGATGGTATTTTATCTCACAAGTATGATAAACTAGGAAGACTTTCCAATGAAGATGCACTATTTGCTGGACATGCAATGTGGAATTATATAGCTCAAGTTTATGGAGAAGAAGTGATTCCCCAAATCATTTATTTAGTTAGTGTCTCCAAAAGTTTTGAATCCAGTTTTAGATTTGTAATTGGAAAAACATCTAAAGGCCTTAATCAAGATTTTGTAAATTATTATAAAAAACTATACAAGAAAGAAGAGGAGATTAAGAAAATGCCTCTTCAAAACGAGATCCCTTTAAAATACAGGAAGAAAAAAGGGAAAATAACTCAATTTAAAATAAGTCCAGATGGAACCAAAGTAGCCTATTCTACAAATGAATTGGGGAAATATTTTATTTGGATTTATGACATTGCAACTGAGAAGTATACCCGAGTCTTACGAAGAGGATTTAAAGTAGAAAGAGAAATAGACGAAACATATCCTTTATTAGATTGGCATCCCAATGGAAATATATTGGCTTATGTAGAAGAAAGACGAGGAGCTGTTAATTTCAATTTTTATTATTTAGACTCTAAGAATACAAATAAGATTGAAGTGCCAAGGATATCAAAAATAACTAGTTTTAGTTACAATCATCTGGGAACTCAATTTGTATTTACAGGAGTCCAAAAAGGGAGTATAGACTTGTTTTTATATACTATTGTCGGAAATGGATATAAGAAATTGACCAATGATATTTTTGATGAAAGAAACCCTAGTTTTATAGAAAATTCTTCAAAGATTATCTTTTCATCTAATCGAAAAAATGACTCCTTGTTTTTAAAAACTGAATTAAAACCATTTGACTATAACTACGACATTTATATTTTGGAAATAAATAAAAAGTTCCAAAGAACTTTGAAAAGAGTAACAAATACACCTTCCATTAACGAGGATAAACCTTTTGAGAAATCAAGATTCGAATATGTTTATATTTCTGATGAAGGGGGTTCTTTCAATAGGCATACAGCTGTATTTGACAGTACGATAAGTGCAGTTGATACAGTTATTTCTTATCGATATTTCTCCAAAACTTCTACTTTGACTGATTATAAAAGAAGTGTTTTGGATTTTGATTATTCTTCTGCTTCGAAAAAAATAGGTATGTTAATGTTGCACGAGGACGAATACAAAATTTATCTTGGAGGCATAGGATTAGATAAAATGATAAATTCTCCAGGAGATGATTCTAGTTTTGAGGAAAAAACCTATACCAAGAAAAAAAGCACGGTAGAAATATTAGATGTGAATCCAATCATAGAGGATAAATCCATAATAAAGACAACTAAATATAAATTTGAATCGGAAAAACCTAAAAAGGAAAAGGATGAAAATGAAATGATTTTCATGAATCCAAATAGTTCTACAGACGCTACAACAAGTCTTTTTAATGATGAATTTCTTCTTCCGAATAGAAAATTATACAAAACAAACTTTACTCTGGACGAAATAACTTCCAAGCTGGATAATAATTTATTGAATAATACTTATCAGGTTTTTAACCCAAGTCAACCTGTTTTTAACAACCCAAATATCAATATTTTCACCATTGTTCAAATGAAAGATTTGATGGAAGATTATAGATTGATGGGGGGGGTAAATCTGTCGTTTAATCTTCAGGATAATGATTATGTACTTGTTTTTGAAGATCTTTCACAAAGGTTTGATAAAAAATACATGTTTATTAGACAAGCTTATACCATGGGCGAATTTTCTCCTGTGAGGACAAGAATTCATGAGTTTAAATACAGATTAAAATATCCGTTTAGTGAGATATCTTCACTAGCGTTAACTTTAAATCTAAGAAATGATAACACCATTTTTTCTTCGGTTGATAGATTTAGTTTGGCTGCTGAAGGTGCATCTAGGAATATGGCAGGAACAAAATTGGAATATGTACTTGACAATACTTTTGATAGAGGGTTAAATCTTTATGAAGGGACAAGACTCAAACTATTTGGGGAATACTATCAAGAGATTTTTGAAAAGGAAACAGATTTCTTTGTTTTGGGTGCAGACATCAGGCATTATCAAAAAATTCACAGAGAATTGACGTTTGCAGGAAGATTTGCAACCAGTACTTCTTTTGGGAACAGAAAGTTAGTTTATTATTTAGGAGGTGTAGATGGGTGGTTTGGACCAAGATTTAATAAAGAAACAATTATCCCAACAGACAAAAAATTTGCTTTTCAAACCATTGCAACACCAATGCGAGGATTTATTCAAAACACAAGATTTGGAAATAGCTTCGCAGTAGTAAATACAGAAATTAGATGGCCTGTATTTAGATATTTTAGTGAATATCCAATTCAAAGTAATTTTCTTTCTACCTTTCAAATAGTAGGCTTTGGAGACATGGGAACAGCTTGGACAGGAGTAAATCCATATTCATTAGAAAACTCATTCAATACAAGAGAAGTTAGCCAAAAGCCAATTGTTGTGACTTTACAAAACCAAAGAGAACCTATTATTTTTGGATATGGATTTGGATTAAGAGCCGAATTATTTGGTTATTTTGTTAGGTATGATTGGGCATGGGGTATAGAAGATGGAGTTGGAAAAGGACGTGTAAATTACTTTTCTTTATCTTTAGATTTTTAAAACAAACACACAATTATGATATTAGATTTTCAAACCATAGTTTATCTTATTCTTATAGGAGTACTAGCAGGAATTGTTTCTGGTTTTATAGGTATTGGAGGAGGGATAATAATTGTTCCAGGCTTAATTTATCTGGCCGGGCTTACACAAATACAAGCACAAGGCACAAGTTTAGCTCTGATGTTACCGCCAATCGGAATTTTAGCATTTATGCATTACTACAAACAAGGAAATGTAGACCTCAAAGTAGCAGGAATTGTAGCAGTTACATTTATCATTGGAGGCTTTTTTGGAGCAAAACTAGCGCACAAAATTGATCAAAACATAGTTAAAATAATATTTGGAGTATTGATGTTGCTCATAGCAATTAAGATGATTTTTAGTGGAGTAAAATTTTATTTTGAAAAATAATGGAAAGTCAAATAATTACAAGAATAAAGCAATTAGCTAAAGCAAATTTTGATGAAATTCTGTCTGTAAGGCGTCATATTCATAAAAATCCAGAATTATCATTTCAGGAATTTAAAACATCCGAATACATTCAGTCTAAATTAGAAGAATACGGAGTAGAATATAAATCGGGATATGTGAAGACAGGAATTGTTGCTTTAATAAAAGGGAAGAATCCAGAATCTAAAACCATTGCTTTACGAGCAGACATGGATGCTCTTCCAATTCAAGAAGAAAATGAAGTAGATTATATATCTCAAAACACAGGTTTAATGCATGCTTGTGGTCATGATGTCCATTCTTCATCCTTATTAGGTGTGGCTAAAATATTATCAGGGCTTAAAGAAGAATTTGAGGGAACAATAAAGCTTATTTTTCAACCAGGAGAAGAAAAATTACCCGGAGGAGCTAGCTTAATGATAAAAGAAGGAGTGTTAGAAAATCCTGCGCCAACAGCAATAATTGGGCAACACGTATTTCCAGATTTACCTTACGGAAAAGTAGGATTTAGAGGAGGAATGTACATGGCATCTTGTGATGAATTATATTTAACCGTAAAAGGAAAAGGAGGACATGCTGCCTTGCCACATAAATTTATTGATACCGTATTAATTTCTTGTCAAATAATAAACTCACTTCAGCAAATTGTGAGTAGAAAAGCAAAACCAGATGTCCCTAGTGTACTTTCTTTTGGAAAAATAAATTCTACTGGAGGAGCTACCAATATTATTCCTGATGAAGTAAAAATAGAAGGAACATTTAGAACCATGTGTGAAGAATGGAGAAATGAAGCCCATTCTCTAATGGTAAATATGGCTCAAGATATTGCAAAAAGTATGGGAGGAACCTGTGAGTTTGAAGTGAGAAAAGGATATCCATTTTTAAAAAATGATGAGAAAACAACTCATTTCGCAAAAAAAATGGCTCAATTGTACCTTGGAGAAGAGAATGTAATAGACCTTGATTTAAGAATGACAGGAGAAGATTTTTCTTATTATACACAAAAAATTCCAGGTTGTTTTTACAGATTAGGAACAGGTGAAAGTAGTGGGTTACATTCCTCAACTTTTAATGTAGATGAAAAATCGCTAGAGATTGGAATGGGACTCATGAGTTGGATTGCAATAAAATCGATATTAGAACAATAGAAAACGGATTTCATTCGTTTAAAAATCAAATAAAATTTTGATGATAAAAAAAGTCATATTAACTGTACTCTCAATTTGTTTTGTAGTAGCTTCTTTCTCTCAAGACGGGAGTGTAATAGGTAAATGGAAAAGTTATTTTCCATTTAAGAGTGTGATTGACATTGAAAAATTGGGAGATGAAATTTATGGTGCAACAGAGAACGGAATAGTAATTCATAATTACAAAGAAGGAACCGTAGAGAAATTGACTGAAGTAAACGCTTTGTCGGACAATGGAATTTCTGCCATTGGAATAAATAGTGTGAATAGAGCACTAGTTGTAGGTTACACAAATGGAAATGTAGATATTATCACAGATAATGTTACCACCAATATGTTCCAAATAAAATCGAGTTTAATAATTGGGGACAAACAAGTTTATGATGTTTATTGCAAAGAAAACCTAGCTTATCTTTCATGTGGATTTGGAATTGTAGTGTTTGATGTGAAAAAAAAAGAAGTAAAGGACACCTATATTATTGGCGCAGGAAGCTCGCAAATAAGAGTGAATAGTGTGTTCATTAAAGAAGGAATAATATACGCAGGAACAGAAAGTGGATTATACTCGGCAAGTGAAACTAGTTTATTTTTAACAGATTATAATTCTTGGGCAAAATCTATATCTATTCCTAATCCAGCAAATCAAATTGATGAAATAATAGGATTTAACGGAAAGTTGATAGTTAATTCAATCAATGATTTAACATCAGATTCATTATTTATCCTCAATGGATCCAATTGGATTAGAATGAATACGTTACCTAATGTAAAAACAGAAAATTTATATCCTTATGGAGACCGACTGATCGTAAGTCATTATGATTCTATTTATGTTTTGGATACGAATTATGCGATAATTGATATTCTTAATCAATACGATTCTTATTGGAAACCAAAAGCTAACTGTGTAATTTATGACGGGATCAATTACTTCATTGGAGATGATGTAAACTCTGTTGTCCAATTTACTAGCAACTTGAATACAGAATTTAGCAGAGAGGTAAGAATGTATTCTAACAGTGTTTTGGATGTTGATGTTGAAGGAGGGCAATTATGGATTTCCTCAGGAAGTGTTGCAGGAAGTGGATGGAACAAGCAATATAATAATGATGGAGTTTATCATTACGATTTAAGAGAAAATATATGGACGATTTATGGACTGGAATATTTGACAAATAAGTTTTGTTTCGGTTCGGAATGTATAACTGATTTTATAGGAGTAGCTGTTAACCCTAAAAGCCCAAAACAAGCTATAGGATGCGCCTATGCTGTAAAAGGAATGATAGAATTAGCCAATAATGATGTAGGTAAGGCTTACGATTCCTCCAACTCTTCTATGCAATTAAGTTTAACGCATGGAGATAGGTTTGCGATTACAGATGCCGAATATGATAGTGACGGAAATTTATGGGCAATTAATTCCTGGGCAGAAAAACCTTTATTAGTAAAAACACAAGGTGGAACATGGAATTCTTTTGATTGTGGGTCTTTAAGTAATAAAAATATTGTTTCTAAACTTATAATAAATAATAATTTAGGATATAAATGGATGATATTTAAAGATTTAAATATTGTTGTATACAACGATAATGAAACGCCATTAGATGATAGTGATGATGAATATCAAGTAATAAATAATGCAGAACAAAACGGAAATTTAGAATACATTCCCACCGCAATTGCCGAGGACCTAGATGAGGAGGTATGGATAGGAACAGAAAGAGGAATATTTGTAATTTATAACCCAGAAGATATTTTTGAAGAATATGGAGATTTTGAAGCGCAAAGAATAAAAATTGAACAAGACGGAAATATAGAATATTTACTAGAAAATGAATTTATTACAGCCATTGCAATAGATGGAGGAAATAGAAAATGGATAGGAACTCAATCTTCGGGAGTGTTTGTTTTGTCTTCTGATGGAATTAATCAAATTCATCAATTTACATTAGAAAACAGCCCTTTGTTATCCAACACAATTAACGACATTGATATCGATGACGAAACGGGAGAAGTTTTCTTTTCTACCGATAAAGGATTGATTTCTTATAAAGGAATTGCTACTGCTCCTCAAGAAGCATTTATAGATGTATATTCATACCCAAACCCAGTCCCTCCAGGATATTCAGGATTAATAGGAATAAGAGGACTTATGTACAATTCTGACATTAGAATTACTGACATCTCTGGGAACACTGTTTTTGCAACAAAATCATTGGGAGGTCAAGCTATATGGGATGGAAATAAACTGGATGGGACAAGGGCAAGTTCAGGAGTTTATTTAGTTTTTATGGTAAATGAAAATGGAACCGCAAAAGAGGTGACCAAGATTCTGTTTATGAAATAAACGCCTTTTTTTTATAATGCTTAGCCTAATATAATAGGCCTTTATAACAGGTGTTTTTGCCAAAATTGAGATTTTTAAGTATATTGAGCTTCCTAAAGAAAATCAAATAGCTAATTATGTCTAGAAAAATACCCTGTATTATAGTAGATGATGATGAAACATCTAGGTTTATTTTAACCAATTTAGTAAATAAAAATGAGGATTTACAATTTATAAAAGCTTGTTCCAATGCAAGGGAAGCAAGAGATGTAATTGAAAACCAAGATGTGGAATTAATGTTATTAGATATAGAAATGCCTTATGAAAATGGGGTTGATATGCTGACAAAATTAGATAAAAAACCTAATGTAATTTTTATTACTTCCCAAACAAGACATGCAATTAAAGCTTTTGAATTTGATGCCATAGATTATATTGTGAAACCAATAGATTTAGAAAGATTAAATGAAGCAGTAGAAAAAGCTAAAAGAAGAATTTTTGGAGTGCCTCAAGAAGTTGTTCCTGATACGAATGAGGAATACATGATGATTAAGAAAAACAGAGAAACTCATAAATTTCCTTATAGTTCGGTTGATTACATTGAAGGATCAAGCAGCTATGTTACTTATTCTACAACTTCAGGAAAAATAACAACTACAGGAATCTTAAAACAAGTAGAAGAAACTCTAAATCCAAGTGTATTTGTTCGGATACATAGGTCATTTATTGTTAATCTTAATAAAATAGACAGAATTTCTTCGCAAGAAGTAGTAATAAGAAATACAGAACTTCCGCTTTCGCGTAAGTATAAAAAAGGTGTTTTAGAGATTTTTAAAAACCTATCAAATAAAGTATATGAAAATAGCTCTAATTGATGATGATTTGACAACTAATTTTATTAATAAGAATAAATTAAAAAAAGAAGTTAAAAATTGCGAAGTATTTACTTTTGGAAATGGCAAAGAAACAATGGATTTTTTGTTAGAAGGGAATAAGTTAGATGTTGCATTGTTAGACATGAACATGCCGGTAATGAATGGGTTAGAGTTTTTAAAAAAACATTCAAAACTAGAAAAACATTTGAAGATTAAAAGGATATTTTTGTTTGTGGAACAAAATGTTGTGGAGGATTTTAAAGAGAAATATGAATTATCTCAAATCTTAAAAAAGCCACTTACTAAAGAAATAATAGACTTAATTACAAGTGATAAATAAAAGAGTAAAAAATGAACTTGGCGAAGAAGTTTTTTCGCAAGCATTGGACATTTTCATGAAAAGTGCCAAGAAAGATTTTATGCTTCTTAATTTGTATACAGAATCTAAAGATTACACCAATGCAAAATCTACAAGCCATAAACTAATAGGTTCTTGCTTAGCCATTGGAATAAAAAAAATACCTACTCTACTAAGAAAATTAGATGAGGATTTGAAAAAGAGGTATTATAATCCAAATGATTTACTTGAGATTAATACGATGTACGAAGAGCTTAAATCTTATGTGCAACAAGAATAGAATCTTGAAATTGAAGCTTAAAATCTCTTTTAGAATCTAAAAAATTAGTTACTTTGAAGTAAATAATTTTACTAATGTCAAGAATACTTACCGGAATACAAAGTACAGGAACGCCTCACTTAGGAAATTTGCTAGGTGCAATAATTCCTGCTATTGAGATTTCAAAAGATAAAAAGAATGAATCGTTTTTATTCATAGCTAACCTTCACACTCTTACTCAAATAAAAGACGCAGAAGAATTAAAGAACAACACTTTACAAACTGCTGCAGCTTGGCTTGCATGCGGTCTTGATGTAAATAAATCTGTTTTTTATAGGCAAAGTGATATTCCTCAAGTAACCGAGCTTACTTGGTATTTAAGTTGTTTTTTTCCTTATCAAAGGTTAACTCTTGCGCATTCATTTAAAGATAAGGCCGATAGACTAAATGATGTAAATGCAGGACTTTTTTCTTACCCAATGTTAATGGCAGCCGATATTTTGTTATACGAATCGGAGATAATTCCTGTCGGAAAAGACCAAATGCAACATATAGAAATGACAAGAGATGTGGCAAGTAGATTTAACAACCAAATGGGAGAAACTTTGGTTTTACCACAAGGAAAAGTAAATGAAGATACCATGTTGATTCCAGGTACAGACGGAAGTAAAATGAGTAAATCGAAAGGGAATACAATCAATATTTTCTTGCCAGATAAGAAACTAAGAAAAGTGATGATGTCCATTGAAACGGATAGCACACCTATGGAAGAGCCAAAAAATCCTGACACATGTAATGTGTTCGCTTTGTACAAAATAATGGCTAACGAAGCTCAAATTGCAGAAATGAGAGCAAATTACGAAGGAGGGAACTATGGTTATGGACATGCAAAGCAAGCTTTATACGAATTAACTGTAGAAAAATTTGCAACCGAAAGAGAGACATTCAACCATTACATTGAAAATCCAGAATTGATTGAGGAAAAACTAAAAATAGGAGCAGACAAAGCAAGAGCAGTTGCCGAAAAAGTTTTGGCTAAAGTAAGAACTAAATTGGGGTATTAATTCTTAAAAAGAATGGAAATAGAAGTATTAACGAATAGGCTGGAGGAATTGACATTCGAAATTAATAAGGAAAATACCGGTCAGTACATTGATAAAATAGCTGCCGAAATTATGCAGTATCAGTCTTCAGGAGGGTTGGGAAAACCACTTCACAAATTCTTTTTTGAGTTGTGTTTACGTAATGAAAAGGATAAAAATAAAGATGATGTTCTTGGAGAAATTTTTTGCAGAATAGAAGGGTTTTGTCCTGAAAAAGATGCAATATTGTTTGATGATATAGAGGTGTGAAAGGGAAATTAATGGAGAATACATTAATAGCAAACAAATCCTGAAACAAGTTCAGGGTGACGAGGGTTTTTATTTTAGAACAAAACTAAAACATTCCACCCATTTTACCATTCTCTTTTTCGTATCCTTCATCAATTTTTTGATTTTTCGCATTGGCACCAGCCACAGCTAGCTGGTCACACACTTCATTGTATTTATTTCCTGCATGCCCTTTTACCCACACAAAATTTACGGTATGTTTTGGATAAATAACTAAAAAACGTTTCCATAAATCCACATTTTTTTTGCCTTTAAAACCTTTCTTTACCCAACCAAAAACCCATTTCTTTACCACAGAATCCACTACATATTTGCTATCGGAATAAATGGTAACACTCATTCCTGGTTTTTTTAGCATTTCGAGTGCAACAATCACACTCATTAGCTCCATTCGGTTGTTTGTAGTAAATCGAAAACCTTCTTTTACTTCCTTATATTTCCCTTTAGCCATAAGCACAATTCCGTATCCTCCAGGACCTGGATTTCCTAGTGCAGAACCGTCAGTATATACTTTAATATCCATTAGTTGAGTAGTAGTTTTTCTATGACAGCACAAAAATTATTGTGCTCTAATTTTTGTATTTTTTGTTGTAAATCTTTCCAAGTGTCGGTTGATAGTACTTCACAATCGTATTGTTCTATAATATTCCCTTCATCATAATTTTCATTCACATAATGAAATGTAATTCCTGATTTGGTTTCTTTGGCTTCAATCACAGCTTTGTGCACGTTAGTTCCGTACATTCCTTTTCCTCCAAATTTTGGCAATAAGGCGGGGTGAATATTTATGATTTTGTTTTCAAAAGCTGAGGTAATAGAATCTGACACTTTTAGCAAAAAACCAGCTAAAACAATTAATTCTGGGTCAATTTCGGTTAAGACTGCATTTATTTTGCCGTTTTCCATTTCTTTTTTGGAAAATGTAATTGTTTCAATCCCTGCTTTTTTTGCATTTTCAATTCCCAAGCAGCCTTTTTTATTAGAAAAAACATGAGATACAGAAACGGTTTTATCCTCCTTGAAGTGAGTAATAATATTACTCATGTTGGTTCCATTACCTGAAACAAAAACGACTATTTTCTTTACTTTTTCCATTTAAAATACTTTCTAAAAAACAAGTTTTTAGGTTCTCTCTTTATTTTTTAACTTTACGGTTCAAAGATAATCGAATAATCACATTTTTGCCTAACCGCAAAGCATAAATACAAAACCAATATGTCAGGACATAGTAAATGGTCATCCATTAAACACAAAAAAGGAGCAAAGGATGCAAAAAGAGGAAAAATATTCACAAGAATAATAAAGGAAATTACGATTGCAGCCAGAGATGGAGGTAGTCCAGATCCTGAAATGAATCCTTCTTTAAGGTTAGCAATAAATAATGCTAAGGGTGCCAACATGCCCAAAGATAATATTGAGAGAGCAGTTAAGAAAGGCTCTGGTGAGGAAGCAGCAAATCTTCAGGAATATACGTTTGAAGGATATGGAAGTAACGGAATAGCGGTATTTGTAGAAGCAACTTCTGACAATAAAAATAGGGTTGTGGCAAATGTTCGTATGATTTTTAATAAGTATGGAGGAGAATTGGGAATAAATGGTTCTTTGTCATTTATGTTCGATAGGAAAGGTGTTTTTACAATCGAGAGAGAGTTATTAAAAGATTGGGAATTAGAAGAATTTGAATTTGAATTGATTGACGCAGGATTGGAAGAAATTGAAGTGGAGGAGGAAGAAGTAATCGTTTACGCTTCATTTGATAGCTATGGCGACATGCAGAAAAAATTGGATGAAATGAAGATTGAAGCGAAGAGTGTAGAGCTTCAAAGAATTCCTACGACAACAAAAGCATTGGAAGTTGATAAAGCAAAATCAGTTCTTAGATTGATTGATAAAATGGAAGAAGATGATGATGTGAATGTTGTGTATCATACACTTGAAATGACGGATGAATTAGCTGCCGCATTAGAAGAAGAGGACTAAATTTTTAAAAGAGGATGATGTTAAATAGACTTTCACGAATAGATTTAATATTATTTCTAATCTCACTATTAATTGTTTTTAATGGGTTAGACTTTCCTTTCTACTGGGATAATGTGGTTCAAATTTCAGTACCAGCAAACTGGTATTACGAAACCAATTTCAATTATTTTTATGTGCCAGATGAGTTAGCAACAGGACACCAAACTTTTGTTGGGATGTTGTTTGCTGGAGTTTGGAAAATATTTGGCAGAACACTGTTGGTGAGTCATTTGTTAATGCTCCCTTTTGTTTTCGGATTCCTATATCAATTGCATAAATTATTGATTAATCTCCAGATTAAAGTTCTTGCTACTCGCATTTTTATCCTAATTTTCATCCTGATAGATGCCACTGTTTTGTCACAATTATCAGGATTAACATTCGAAGTGTTTCATCTTTTCTTTTTCTTATTGTGTATCAATGCAACTCTAGAAAAGCGAAATTTTTTACTAATGATTGCCTTTGTTTTATTGGCTCAAACAAGTCTCAGAGGAACTATTTCGGCAGGTGGAATCATGGGGTTTCAGTTTTTATATCAGTACGCCAACAAAACAAAATTTAGTTATAAAAACTACCTAGTTTACATTCCTGGATTAATTTCTATCGTACTGTTTTTGGTGCTCTTCAAAGTGCACAAAGGTTGGGTGATTGCCAATACAGTTTCTAACAACTGGAAAGAATCGGGAGAATTGGCTTCTGTGAATGAAATAGCACGAAACATTGGTGTTTTTGGGTGGAGATTAATCGATTTTGGTAGAGTCTTTATCTTTCTTTTATTTGCGTTCCTTTCTATGCAAAGTTTAAGAAAATGGAGATTCAAGGATCACATAATTCAGACTTTGTTCCTGATTGCAATGACACAGTTTATTCTGTTTTTCGCAATCATAATTATTTTCCGAAACCCTTTTGGTCACAGGTATTTAATCCCAATCATGATTCCAATTATTATTGTGACCGTCTATTGGATTTCCACTTATTTAAGGAGACCCTGGTTATGGCTTTCTTTGTGCTTTATTTCTCTAGCAAGCGGTCATTTTTGGTTGTATCCCGAGAAAGTAAGTCAAGGCTGGGATGCGACAACAATGCACTGGAATTTCTTTGAGGTATCAGACGAAATGGAAGATTATTTGACAAGAACAGAAATGGACAGGGCAAAGATTGGAACCTTTTTTCCTCATTATAAATTGATGAAAAACTACCAATTGAAGCCAAAAAATAGCATTTCATATCAAAAAGCAACAGAGAACGAAACCGACTATATTTTATATTCCAATACTTTCAATGTGTCAGATTCTATCGTAGATGCTTTACATAACGAGTGGGAATTAATTCAAGAATTTGAGCAGAATAAAGTGTTTATTCAGTTCTTAAAAAGAAAGTAGAGTAATTAAAAAATCTTTGCCAGTTTAATTGAGTTCAGGGTTGAAACTGTTAATCCAGAAGAAATCTATTTCACAGAATCAAAAACTTCATTAATCCCTTTACAAACTAATTCAATTTCTTTAGTAGTAATTGTAAGAGGTGGAGCCAATCTAAAACTCGCTGGACAAGACAAAAACCAAAAGGTAATAATTCCTTTTTTCATACAGCCTTCTACAACCTGTTGAGTTATTTCATCACTTTCTAGATCAATAGCTAGCATTAATCCTATTTGGCGAATTTCTTTTACAATTTTGTGAGAAAGTAATTGTTTCATCAATTCTCCTTTTTCTTTTACTCCTTCAATTAAGTTTTCTTCTTCAATTACTTCAATATTAGCAACAGCAGCAGCACAATTTACGGGATGCCCACCAAAAGTGGTAATGTGACCCAACATAGGATTGTTAGTTAAGCAATCCATTATTTCTTTACTCGAAACAAATGCACCTATTGGCATTCCGCCACCAAGAGCTTTGGCAATGCACAAAATATCGGGAGTAATATTGTATTGCTCAAAGGCAAAAAATGTTCCTGTTCGTCCAAATCCTGTTTGTATTTCATCTAAGATTAAAAGAGTTCCAGTTTCTGTACACTTTTCTCTCAAAGCTTTCATGTAAGCTTGAGAAGCAATTCTTACGCCTGCATCACCTTGCACAGTTTCTATAATTACACAAGCAGTTTTCTCAGTAATGTTTGATAAATCATCCATTTCATCAAAATGAATAAAATTCACATTAGGTAACAAAGGTTTAAAAGCTGACTGTTTCAACAGGTTCCCCGAAACACTTAAAGCTCCGTGAGTACTTCCGTGATACGATTTGTGACACGCAATAATTTCTTGCCTTCCCGTATATCTTTTTGCTAGTTTTAATGCACCTTCAACTGATTCGGCACCAGAATTTACAAAATAACTAGTAGTTAAATTATCCGGTAAAATAGAGTTTAACTTCTCGGCTAATTTTATTTGTGGACCTTGAATAAATTCCCCGTAAGGCATCACATGTAAATGTGTATCAAGCTGTTTTTTAATTGCATTCAATACCTTAGGATGCCTATGACCAATGTTGGTAACTGCTAATCCAGAAACCATATCGTAATACGCTTTTCCATTCGTATCATAAATAAATAAACCTTCGGCACGTTCTATTTCCAATCCTATCGGAAAAGGAGTTGTTTGTGCTTGGTAATTAAAGAAAATTTCTTTGTTATTCATCCTCAAAAGTAAGGGATTTTCTTTTAAAAAAGAAAATCCCTTCCGACAAGTATATCTGTCAGAAGGGGAAAAACAATAACTTTATATACTAAACGAAAAACATCCTCGTTATAGAGACATAACTAACCTAATTATATGAATAAAAAAATTACTCTAAACAACTTATCGCAATTTTATAAAAATGAAAAGAAACTGTCTCAATTCTTAGTGGATATGCAAGATTCTAATTATTTTTTTGACAAGGTAAGTGACGTCACGGTTTCTAATATACTAGCTTTCTCAAAAGTATTGAGTGTTAGAAACACAAAAAATATTGGGAAAATTGATTTCATTTTGAATTAATTGTCTTTTCCATTCTACTTAAATGAGTGTATTGATATTTTCAATACACTCATTTTTTTAACTTGAATTAGCAACTAATTTTCACTTGGATATTTTTAATAAAATAAGGAAGTGTTTTTTGAATGGCTTAATAATTACCTTTTTTTCGTATTCTTGTAGTAGATGAATTTTTTATACACCATATCTATCCGTTTCTATAGTTTTATAGTTGGAGTTGTTTCTCTTTGGAATCCTAAAGCCAAGCAATGGAAAGCTGGACGTAAAAATTGGGAATCTAAACTAAAGGAGGGAACAAAATTCATGACGAATGTTTATTGGTTCCATTGTGCTTCGCTTGGGGAGTTTGAGCAAGCTAGACCTTTGATTGAGAAAATAAAAAAACAATCGCCAGAAGTTTCAATTCTACTTTCTTTTTTTTCGCCTTCAGGATATGAAATAAGAAAAGAGTATCCGTTTGCAGATTACATTTGTTATTTGCCAATTGATACGAAAAAAAATGCGCAGCAATTCCTCTTAGCAGTTCAGATTGAAAAAGCATATTTTGTAAAATACGAGGTGTGGCCCAATTTTTTTAAAGAGATAAAAAAGAAGGTAATTCCTTTTTATTTAATTTCTGCAACCTTTCGTCCGGGTCAAATTTACTTTAAAAACACAGGTAAATGGTTTCTAAATTTATTGACACTTCCAACTGATATTTTTGTGCAAGATGAAGATTCAAAAAACCTATTGCAACAATATAGAGTAAATTCAATTTTAGCAGGAGACACTCGTTACGATAAAGTGATAGAAAATTCGAAAAAAGCAATACCTATTTCTATTATTGAAACCTTTTCAAGCAGTAAATTTACCATTTTAGCAGGTAGTTCTTGGGAGAAGGAAGAAAAAATGGTTTCAGAGTTTATGAAACAAAATAAAGAAGAAATAAAAATTATTTTTGCTCCACATGACGTTTCTGCTTCGCACATTAAAGGAATTTTTGATGCATTGGGGAGTGAAGTAAAAGCTATTAAATTTTCGGAAATAACAGACAAAACTAAATTAAGAAATTGGGAAGTATTGGTGATTGATAATATTGGAATGTTGTCTAATTTATACCAATATGCTTCGGTTGCATTTGTGGGAGGAGGATTCACCAATGCATTACATAATATTTTGGAACCAGCCACTTTTGGGATTCCAGTTTTGTATGGAGAGAATAATTTAAAATTTCCAGAAGCTAAAGAAATGGTAAAATTGGGCGGGGGAATTGAAGTGAAAAACCAACAAGATTTTGAGCAAATATTACAGAAATTAATAACAGATATTGAGGAGCTAAATAGTAAATCGATAGCTAACAAATTGTTTGTAGAAACGCGAGTTGGAGCAACAGATTTGATATATAATCAGACATGTTAAGAATAGATGTTTTATTTTAGCGACTTAGTTGTATAATAATTTAGAATTATTCCCTTTATTAATCAAGTAAACTTTCATACTTTCACAAATTATTAAGCAGAAAAACCATTCATGAAACAGCTATTTTCGTTTATACTTACTCTTTTAATTTCATTATCTAGTTATGCTCAAACTGGTACCGTAAAAGGTTTTGTTTATGATAAGGAGTCAGGAGAGCCAATAATTTTCACCAATGTAATATTGAAAGGAACTTCCATAGGGATTCAAACAGATGTAAATGGCTATTATAGTATTACAAAAATAAAACCGGGAGAATATGTTCTGTCAGTTTCTAATCTGATGTATGAAAAATTTGAGAAAAGTATTGTAATAAAGTCGAATAGAGTAATTACAAGGAATATTTATTTGGCAGAAGATATAAAAAAATTAAAACAATTTGAAGTAAGTGCAGAGGCAGAAGATGCTAAGACAACTATTAGAATGTCGGTAACTAAAGCGACTGGAGAAGATATAAAATCGATACCATCTATTGGTGGAGATGCAGACATTGCTACTTATTTTCAAACTGTACCTGGAGTTGTAACAACAGGAGATCAGGGTGGACAAATGTATGTGCGTGGGGGATCGCCTATTCAAAACAAAGTATTGTTGGATGGAATGACAATTTACAATCCATTTCACTCCATTGGTTTCTTCTCCGTTTTTGAAACAGAGATTATTAGAAACGCAGATATTTACACAGGAGGATTTAATGCAGAATACGGAGGGAGAATTTCTTCTATTATGGATATTACAACCAGAGATGGTAATACTGGAGGAATAAAAGGAAGAGCTTCTGTTTCGCCTTTTATGGCAAAATTATTATTAGAAGGTCCACTGATGAAACCAAAGGAGCTAGGAGATGGTAGTATTTCATATATCTTAACTGGAAAACATTCTTATTTGGATCAAACTTCAAAAGTGCTTTATCCTTACATTGATACAACAGGAGAAGGATTGCCATTTGGATTTACAGATTTGTATGGAAAAATATCATTTAAAGGAAGTAATGGGAGTAAATTTAATTTGTTTGGATTTAACTTTAAAGACCATGTAAATTACAAAGCAGTTTCTGATTTGAGTTGGAATTCTTATGGAGTTGGTTCTAATTTTTTATTAGTACCAGGAACTTCAAAGGTGTTAATTGAAGGGAAATTATCCTTGTCGGATTATAAATTACAGTTAATTGAAGATAACGGACAAATAAGAAAAAGTGGAATTAATAATTTTAATTTTGGGTTTGATTTCAAATATTTTATTAAAGAAAATGAATTGAAATACGGAATCGAGGTGTCTGGTTTTAGTACAGACTTTAGTTATGTGAATTCTACTAAAGCTAAGATATCACAAAATGAAAATACAACCGAATTAGGAACCTATTTTTCTTACAGAATTGTAAAGCCAAGGTTGGTAATTGAACCAAGTTTAAGAATGCAATATTATGCTACACTAAAGACACTTTCTCCTGAGCCAAGGTTGGGATTGAAATACAACATTGACGAAAACTTTAGAGTTAAGTTTGCGGCAGGGATTTATTCTCAAAACTTGATTAGCGCAAGTTCTGATAGAGATGTTGTAAACTTGTTTTATGGGTTTCTTTCAGGGCCAGATAACTTACAAACAGAGTTTACAGACGAAGAAGGAAACGTGAGAGACGTAACTCATTCTTTGCAAAAGGCTAATCACTTAATTGCAGGTTTTGAATATGATGTAACCAAAAAGATACATATTAATGTAGAAGGTTATTACAAGAGATTTACTCAATTGACCAACATTAATAGGAATAAAATTTTTAACGAGGACAGTGACATTGATGCACCAGAAATTCTTAAGAAAGATTATATCGTAGAAACAGGAGATGCTTACGGAGTAGATTTTGTAGCCAAATATTCGGGTAAGAAAACCTATTTGTATGCAGTTTATTCCTTAGGGAAAGTGACAAGATGGGATGGTGTTAGAACTTATGCACCTGTATTTGATAGAAGGCATTCTGTAAACTTAATTGGAACATACAAATTTGGAAAAAAACAAGATTGGCAAGTAAATGCTAGATGGAATTTTGGATCTGGACTGCCATTTACTCAAACTCAGGGTTATTATCAAAATATTACTTTTCAAGATGGTTCTGGAACTGACATTACTCAATCCAATGCAGATGAGTTAACGGCTGTATACGCAGGGCTTAACGAAGGTAGATTGCCAACCTACCACAGGTTTGATGTAAACATTAAAAAAACAATCGAATTCAAGAAATTAACAATGGATCTTAACTTTGGAATTACTAATATCTACAACAGAGAAAACATTTTTTATGTAGATAGAATCTCTGCAGAGAAAGTATATCAATTGCCAATATTACCAAGTTTTGGAATGGCGATTGCTTTTTAATCTGCCAAATTCAAGAAAATCTCACCAAAATCTTCCCAGAAGTCGTGGCCAGAAACAATATTCTTTTCCATGAATTGAAATGATTCTTGCCAGGTATTTTTATTAAATACAGAAACATTAGGAAGTTCAACATAAATCCTTGAGAGTTCACCAAATTCATTGGCATAGAGGGGTTCCCAAGTTAATTTGTATTCAAAACTTTCGGTAATTACAGCTTTTAATTCTTGAAATTGCTCGTAAAAAATTGCTCGCATTCCTTCGTCTTTGTGCTGAATATCAAACGAGAAAAACGCTTTTTTTTTGTCTATATCTAACCTAAGGTAAATGTCTTTGCATCTGGTATTGTAATTTACCCACCTTATTTTGTTATGATATACCTTGTTGTATTTTTTCATATACACACCAAAGGTTGTCCAAAATTCTTTTCTCAATGATTTTGATTCTTCTTTTGAATACATAGGATAAATTTCTTTTTGTAAAGAAACTAAATTTTTATCAAAATTTAAGGATTGTCAAAACAGATAACTCAATCAAACAAACAGATAACTCAACAGTTGGATGATTTCACAAAAACGCAGTAACAATTCATTCTCATTTTCGTATATTATTTTATAATAAATGATTAAAAAACAACTTTCTATGAAACTCAATACACTTATTATAGATGACGAACCCAACGCTAGAGAAAATTTACAAATATTGATAAATGAGTATTGTCCCAATCTAACTATAGTCGGATTAGCAAGTAATGTGAGTCAAGCGAAAATAATGATTAAGCAACTTAGCCCAGATTTAGTTTTTTTGGATATTGCGATGCCGGGAGGAGATGGTTTTTCATTATTGAATAGCTATGAGGATAGAGATTTTTCGGTAGTATTTACGACAGCTCATTCCCAACATGCACTAAAAGCTTATAAAGCAGATGCAATAGATTACATTCAAAAACCGATTGACATTAACGATTTGCAAAAAGCATCAAACAAAGCATTAAAATACACGACTTATTCTCTCAGTGACGAAGATTCAGAACAAGTTACAACTGAGGATGAGATAGAAAAAATTTCTATCCCAACAAGAAGTGGGTTTATTTTTATTGAAAATAAGAATATCATCTATTTCAAAGCAAGTGAAAACTACACAGAAATATACTTGGACAATGGAAAAAAAGTAGTGAGTAGCAAAACTATAAAACGATATGAAGAGAAAGTAAATCCACATATGTTTTCAAGAGTTCATAAATCGTACATCATTAATAAGCACAATCATCTATCAGAATTATCTCGCCAAATGGGTAATTTTGCTGTAATGAGTAACGGAGATAATATTCCAATAGCACGAAGAAGATTGTCAGGCTTTATGAAAGAAATAAATTAGAAATTTCATTTAATGATTAATTAGTGCTTAAAAGCAGGAACTGATAATGATTTTTGAGTGAATTTGGCGAATATAGGCACAAAACAGGAGTAAATTTACTCCTTTTTTGTGCCTATAATTTTATGATTCTTATTGTAGGTCAGCTCATTATTATCTAATTTCCATTGAATAACCTCTAAGATTTCTTTTTCATCAAATCCAGGAATGTGATTCACCAATTGTTTTATGTTCCATTCATTTTCACTTACCACTAAGGCTACAATTGAATTTATTTTATTGAAAACAGAAACGGATAACTGTTTCTTTTTGTTTTCGATACAAATGTCGCAAACTCCACAATTCTTGAATTCTGTTTCGTCAAAATAAGAAAGCAATAACTTGCTTCGGCAAATGTGCTTAGATTCACATAATTTTATCATGAAATCCAGTTGCTGCTTCTTTACTTTTTTTCTGTCTAAGTATATCTCTTTTGGCAAAATAATCCTGTCTTCATGCACTCTATCCTTTGAATAACTAAGAATGGGTACATCAGAAGCAGGTTTAAAATCAAGAATAGAAACCTCAGTTAAGTAAGTCAGTTGTTTTACAGCTTCCGTTTCGCTTATTTTTAAATTATTAGAAACGGTAAAAGGCGAAATTTTCATGTAACTATCAAAAATACCTTCGTTATTTCTTAACAACAACTGAATCAAAGAATCGTACTTTTTATTCTGAACTTGAAACGTATAT
>CAJJDF010000031.1 GCA_905182785.1 uncultured Flavobacteriales bacterium | reverse complement strand
TGCGAAAGTGCAGAAATTGAAGGGGCAATAACTGGAAACATCACTGTAAGCGGTTTGTTATCTTTAAAAAGCACATCTAGAATCATAGGTGACGTTATAACTCAAAAATTATCTATGGAAACAGGTGCAGAGCACAATGGACTAACCTCTATGTCTTCTTCAGTTTCTAAACTACAATCTTAATGGACAAAACCCCACTTTACTTTTTATTTGTAGCAGCACTTTTTGGAGGAATTCTTTGTGATAAATATGTAGGAACTAGCTTTCCGTATATCACACTTATTCTTTTGGCCATGGCAGGGATGATTTATTATGTAGTAACAAAAAACTTGCCCAATGACGAAGAAAAATGAGCTTAAAAAAGTAAACATATTTGCAAGATTCTCTTCCATAGGAATTCAAATGTTGGTTTACATTATAGGAGGAGTTTATCTTGGGAAGTACCTAGACACAAAGCTGCAAAGCGAAACGCCCTGGATGACAGTTTTATTTTCGTTAATTGGAGTATTTGCCGGATTGTATAAAGTAATAAAAGAGGTTTCAAGCTTAAATAAATGATGTATAAAAAAATATTTTTTCAGACCCTATTTATTTCAATTAGTTTCATTCTAATTCATGCAGGGATTAATTCATTTTCTAATATTATCTCGTTACAAGATATAATATTGGTTCATACCATTCTTTTTGCATTAACGTTTGGAGGTTGCGCCTTATTAATTGCTACATCTACATTTGATCCTAATAAATTGGGGTTTGCTTTTTTGGCAGTATCAACTATTAAACTACTGGTTTCTGCCTCATTAATTTTAATACTAGTAAAAGGGTTTGATAAGCCAAAAGCTATAGGAATTCATTTTGCAGCAGTCTATTTCTTGTATATTATATTCCTTTCAGTCTTCACTTTACGACTGTTGAGCAAAAAATAACCGAGAAGTCGTTAGATTAAGCCTCTATTTTATTTTCTGATAAAATATTTTTCCATACATTTGCATAAAATTTCAAGGAACCACAGATAATGTTGAAAAAAATAGCCTTTTTAAGTATCGTTTTTATTCTAAGTTTTAATGCCTCTAAAGCGAGTGCACCAGAAGCTCACGAAGTAGAAAAATCAGAAAAGTATGATCCGGTTCCGGAAATTATGCACCATATTTCTGATGCTCACGAAATTCATTTTTGGGGAAAAGGAGAAAATTCAGTCTCTATTCCTTTGCCAATAATTCTTTGGACAAACAATGGTATAGTAAGTTTTATGTCTAGCGAATTTCACCACGATGAAGAAGGTCACCATGTGGTAGAAAAGAACGGACAGAAATTTATAAATTCTCACGGGAAGATTTATTATGCAAATGAAACGGCTGACAGTCATGGTTCTTTTGTAAGTCATGGAGAAGATGGGCACACAACAAATGCAAAACCAATTGACTTTTCAATAACAAAAAGTGTTGTAGGGATTTTCTTAACAATGATAATCTTATTGTTAGTGTTTACTTCAGTAGCAAGAAGCTACAAGAAAAATGGAGGAATCCCAAAAAAGCTTACAGGGTTTATGGAGCCGTTAGTAGTATTTGTAAGAGATGATATAGCAAAAGAAAATATAGGAGAAGCAAAATACAAGAGATTTGTTCCTTTTTTACTTTCTATTTTCTTTTTCATTTTAGTATTAAATATTTTAGGATTAACGCCACTAGGATTTAACGTAACAGGAAACATTGCAGTAACTTTTGTGTTAGCATTTATATCCTTGATAGTAACACTGGCAAGTGCAAATAAAAATTATTGGAAGCATATTTTCTGGCCTCCAGTACCATTGGCATTAAAGCCATTAATGATTCCGATAGAAATAGTAGGAATTTTCACAAAGCCATTTGCATTGATGGTTCGTTTGTTCGCAAACATTACTGCAGGTCACATTGTAATTTTGAGTCTTATCTCATTAATATTTGTTGCACAAGCAGGATCGGGAGACGCAACAGCATGGGCAGTTTCGCCAGGAGCATTTGCATTAACATTATTTATATTTGTATTGGAAGTACTAGTTGCTTTCTTACAAGCTTATATATTCACTTTGCTGACAGCATTATTTGTTGGAATGTCAGTGGAAGAACAGCATTAATTAAAGAGTAATTATAAACCAGTCTACACAAAAAAAACGTAGGCACAAAACAAAACAAGATGGCAATAGTAGGAAGCGTAGCAGCAATCGGAGCTGGATTAGCAGTAATCGGAGTTGGTCTAGGAATTGGAAAGATTGGAGGATCTGCAATGGAAGGTATCGCGAGACAACCTGAAGCGGCTGGAAAAATCCAAACTGCAATGATTATCGCAGCAGCACTTATTGAAGGAGCTGGACTATTTGGAATTGTAGTTGCACTTCTAGGATTAGGAGGGTAATTTACACCAACAAATTTTTATAGCCTCATAACGGTTGGTTGTGAGGTTGTAATTTTTAATTTTGTTTTAATAAGGTAAACACAGACATTATGGATTTAGTAACACCTAGTATTGGATTAATATTTTGGACAACATTAGCTTTTGTTGTGCTATTAATTCTTTTAAGAAAATTTGCTTGGAAGCCAATTTTAAGCGCAGTAAATACTCGTGAGGAGAGTATTACAAATGCAATGAATGCAGCAGAAGAAGCCAAAAAAGAAATGGCTAATTTGACTTCAACAAACGAAAGATTGTTGAACGAAGCAAGAGAAGAAAGAGATTCTTTGATGAAGGAAGCAAGAGAAATGAAAGCTGAAATCATTGCTAAAGCAAAAGAAGAAGCTACTTCGGAAGGAGAAAAAATGATTGTAAACGCAAAAGCTGCAATCGAAACAGAAAGAAAATCAGCAATTGCTGACCTTAAAAACCAAGTTGCTTCTTTGTCAATTGATATTGCAGAGAAAATAGTAAAAGGGAATCTTTCTGGAGACGACAAACAAAAACAATTGGTAAACGAATTAGTAGAGGAAGTAAACTTAAACTAATCACACAAATTAGCCAACATGAAAAACAGTAAAACAGCAAACCGTTACGCAAAAGCATTGTTAGAGTTGTCTCTTGAAAAAGGGAACTTGGATGCTGTAAATGGGAACATGCAAGTTCTATCTGATACGATTAATGAAAGTGCTGATTTACGTTCATTAATTAAGAATCCTACAGTAAAAGAAGAAGAGAAAAACACTATTTTCACTGCGCTTTTTGGTAAAACATTTGATGCAGATACAATGAATTTCATCAGTCTTTTGACAAAAAACAAAAGAACAGAGATACTACCGGAAGTAACACAACAATTTATTACTCAATACAGGGCGAATAAAAACATTGTAACTGCTGAGGTAACTTCTGCAACTGAGTTGGATGAAGAACAAAAGAAAAGTATTATTGCTTTATTAAAGCATGATGGAGAAGTGGAGATGGTAGAAATGATAAACCCAGCCTTGATTGGAGGATTTATTGTGAAAGTAGGAGATAAGCAAATAGATGCTAGTATTGCAACTAAATTTAAAAACTTAAGAAAAGAGATTTCATTAAATTAATATAACCATTACATAATAAAACAAATGGCAGGAATAAAACCAGCAGAAGTATCTGCAATTATCAAAGAGCAATTATCAGGATTTAAATCTGAGGCTCAATTGGAGGAAGTAGGAACTGTATTACAAGTAGGTGATGGAGTTGCACGAATTCACGGATTGTCTAACGTACAATCAGGTGAGCTTATCGAATTTGAAGATGGATTACAAGCAATTGTACTAAACCTTGAAGAAGATAATGTAGGTGCAGTATTGTTAGGTTCTTCTCCAGTAGTAAGAGAAGGAGCAACAGTAAAAAGAACTAAGAAAATTGCTTCTATCCAAACAGGAGAAGGAATTGTAGGAAGGGTAATTGATACTTTGGGAGCTCCAATTGATGGAAAAGGACCAATAGAAGGTGATTTATACGAAATGCCAATTGAAAGAAAAGCACCAGGTGTAATTTACAGACAACCAGTAACTGAGCCGTTACAAACAGGAATTAAAGCAATTGATGCTATGATTCCAATTGGAAGAGGGCAAAGAGAGTTGATCATTGGAGATAAGCAAACAGGAAAAACGACTGTTGCGATTGATACAATCATCAACCAAAAAGAATTTTTTGACAAAGGAGAACCAGTATATTGCGTTTATGTTGCTATAGGACAAAAAGCTTCTACAGTTGCAGGAATCGTTAATAAATTGGAAGAGGCTGGAGCAATGGCTTATACTACAATTGTAGCAGCAAATGCATCAGATCCTGCACCTTTACAATATTATGCACCTTTTACAGGAGCAGCAGTAGCAGAATTTTTTAGAGATACTGGTAGGCCAGCATTAATTGTTTTTGATGATTTATCGAAACAAGCAGTTGCTTACCGTGAAGTTTCTTTATTATTAAGGAGACCTCCAGGAAGAGAAGCATACCCAGGAGATGTATTCTTCTTGCACTCAAGGCTACTTGAAAGAGCAGCAAAAATCATTGAGATTGATGAGATTGCTAAAAACATGAATGATTTACCAGAATCTATGAAAGGAATGGTAAAAGGTGGAGGTTCTATTACGGCACTACCAATCATTGAAACTCAAGCAGGAGATGTATCTGCTTATATTCCAACAAACGTAATTTCTATTACGGATGGACAAATTTTCTTAGAGCAAGATTTATTTAACTCGGGAGTAAGACCTGCAATTAACGTAGGAATTTCTGTATCGAGAGTAGGAGGAAATGCACAAATTAAGTCAATGAAAAAAGTGGCTGGTACATTGAAACTGGATCAAGCACAATACAGAGAATTAGAAGCATTTGCTAAATTTGGATCTGACTTAGATGCCAGTACAAAAGCAGTATTGGACAAAGGAGCAAGAAACGTAGAGTTATTGAAACAAAACGAAGGATCTCCATTATCTGTAGAGCACCAAATTGCTGTTCTTTATGTTGGTACTAAAGGGTTGATTGGAAATGTTCCAGTGAACAAAGTAAAACAATTTGAAGAAGAGTATATCGCTTATTTAGAAGCTAAACACAGAGATACATTAGACCTATTGCAAGCGGGTAAATATACTGATGCAGCAACAGATGTATTGACTGCAGTAGCAGCTGAATTAAGTGCTAAGTACTAGTTTATAAAGAGAAATTAGAAACAAGAAAAAAGAGAAAAGATTATAGAGGTTATGCTTCTATAATCTTTGAATCTAACATCTATTATCTAAATAAAAATGGCGAATTTAAAAGAAATACGAAATAGGATTACCTCGGTAAACTCTACCATGCAGATTACTTCTGCAATGAAGATGGTATCGGCAGCTAAGCTTAAAAGAGCTCAAGATGCAGTTACTCAATTATTACCGTATGCCAATAAACTTCAAGAAATCCAGATCAACTTAAGTGCAAGTTTGGATAGCTCGGAAGGTATTTACTCTCAAGAAAGAGAAATTAAAAGCGTTTTGTTTATCGCAGTTACTTCTAATAGAGGTTTGTGTGGAGGGTTTAACAACAATGTGATTAAAAGAGTGAAGGCTTTAACTCCAGATTACGAAGGAGCTAAAATTAACTTCTTGGCAATTGGTAAAAAAGCACAAGAGTTTTCTAATAAAAATTATATTGAGTCTAATCTTTCTGAAATCCCAACAGGTTTAGAAGAGTTGTTCAACAACTTAAATTTCGCTTCTTCATCTGAAGTTTCTGAATTGGTAATGAAGTTGTACAGAGAAGAAAAAGTAGATAAAGTAGTTTTAGTTTATAATCACTTTGTAAACGCAGGGACTCAAACGATAATGACTGAGCAATTTTTGCCAATCGAATCTGTAGAAGGAGAAGCAACAAGTAATGCAGATTACATATTTACACCTTCTAAAGAAAAAATAATAGAAGATATCGTACCTAAATCACTTAACATTCAATTATACAAAGCAGTGTTGGATTCAAATGCCGGGGAACATGGAGCAAGAATGACAGCAATGCATAAAGCAACTGATAATGCGGGTGATATGTTATTTGACCTTAAATTGACTTACAACAAAGCAAGACAAGCATCTATTACCAACGAAATCCTTGAGATAGTAGGTGGAGCAGAAGCATTGAATAGCTAGACTATAATTAATTAAAATTTTGAAAAGCATCTTATGAAAATAAGGTGCTTTTTTTTTGGCCCCCTTCCATGATTTTGAAATATACTCGGACTGCTATTCCCTTTTCTAAGAGAATGGCAGATGTAAATTTACAATTCCCAGCTCTCAGCTACTTCCCAATTGGAACGGATTTCGATTGGAACCTCAAAAAATAAAACCTGTTCAGGTTTTATTTTTTTATAATAATCACCCGTGTCCCATTTTCCATTTTGGTTTTCGTCCTTTATGGCTTTTATTTTATACTTTCCTGGAGCAAGCTTCTCAAACGAAATAGTTGAACTGCCATTTGCAGTCTGTTCCCTCAATAAATCGCTCTTTTCATTTAGTAATTGAATGAGGTAAGAAGAAGAATCTTCTGCTATGAGTTTTAAAGTAAAAACTCCATAATAATCGGCTTCTCGTATTGTGATAAAACCAGAAAGGGTATCACTATTTGTAAATCCAAAAATATCCTCAAAAGCATTGGAAATAAATTGATATTTATAATTCACACCTTCTTTCTTCTTAAAAAAGATAGAAAGACTTCTTGCATTTATTTTAAAGCTGTCTAAAGCAATTAGGATTGTATCCTGAAACAGATTAACCAAAGAAGTGTCAAAGGTTGAAATTGGCCTATCAAAATTCACAACTAAAGGACTCCCAACTTCAATTGTTTTGGTAATAGAAATGACGCTCAACCCTGTGTCTTTTTTTGGTGTCACAAATCCATAAACATTGTATAGTTTGTTGGTGGTATCTAATCTTATTTTTAGTTCATTTTTTTTGTTTTCAATCTCAGGCTTCCAAACTATAAGCGAATCTCTTTTTTTTGAGTATTCCAAAGAATGAAAAGCAATAGGATTTCCTTCTTTATCCATTATCAAAACTGTATCTGAAGCCCTTTGAAAACTTAAAGCCAACTTACCAGGGAATGAATATTTTTTGGAATTAATACTTTGTTTTTCATGATCTCTTTCAAATACAGAAATAGAAACTCCGTGTTGAGAGTTTGTATCACGTAAGTTTAATAAGCTATCCAAGCTACCAATCATTTCATTGGGAAGATCGTACTTAAAATTTCTGTTTTTATCTTCCAAAGCAGCTATTTTGTAACTTCCAGCTTTTATAAAATTAATACTAAAGAGGCCTGTTTTATTAGTCTTGGTGTAATAAACAGGTTTAGATTTTGAAACTATTGAGTCAGTGAAATCTTCGTATAACATAACCAAAACATCCTCTTTGGGTTCTCCAGAAAATGCATCTATTATTTTACCCGAAGTAGCCATAGAATCTAGAAAATCTCCTGTAGAAAACACATATTTAAAATCAGGGATTTGGTTTCCCATGGTGTAATCAGAAATTGCATCCCCAAAGTTTATGGTGTAAGTGGTATTTTCTTTTAGGTCATTTTTTAAAAGTATAGTCAAGGTTTTTCCAGCAGTTAAAAATTCAGGACTTTCTTCTAAACTAGGCGAGAAAAAAACATTGGCAGTTGGATTTTTTAGCACAAAAAATTCGTCAAAAGATAAAGTGATTTTATCTCCCACAAAATGGGTAGAATAATTGGCAGGGAAAGTCCCCGCAGAATCCAATTGAGGCGGAGTAACGTCTTCTGGTCCGCCAGTAGGAGCAGAGATTTGTGCGCAACTCTGCAAAAGTAAAACACTTAAGAAAACAAATATGAAAGGGATTAATTTCAATTAAAATTAGGGTTTAAAATTTTATTTCATTCAACAACATACTTAAAAAATGGGCATCCAAAGCATCAAAGGTATTCAATTCCTTGCTATCGACATCAAGAACAGCTACAACTTGTGCATTTCTAACAATAGGAATTACTATTTCGGATTGTGACCAGGAACTGCAAGCTATGTGTCCTTCAAACTTTGTTACATCTGCAACAATCAAGGTTTCGGCTTTTTCCCAGGAACTTCCGCAAACTCCTTTCCCTTTTTGAATTCTTGTGCAAGCTACTGGTCCTTGAAACGGTCCTAAAACTAATTCATTGTTTTTGACTAGGTAAAATCCTATCCACAGAAAATCAAAAGCTTCTTTTAACCCAGCAGAAAGATTAGCCAAGTTGGCAATTAAATCAGTCTCTTCAATTATTAATGCTTGTAATTGAGGAATGAGTTCTTTGTATTGTTCTTCTTTCGAAATGTTGTTCGAAATTGTTAAATCTTCTGCCATACTTATTTAGTTGAATACCCAAAAGCAGTCATCATTTTGTTGAAAATCTCGGTATTGTCATAAATTCCAGCAAACTCTTCTGCCCCTTTCCCATAAGCAAAAACAGGAATCATGGAAGCACTGTGGTGCAAGGTAGAAAAACCTCCCTTAAGATTAGTTCCATCTTTGTTTCCATCAATTATGGCGTAACCCCCAGTTTCATGATCGGCAGTAATAATTACTAAAGTTTCTCCATCCAATTGAGCGAAATCTAACACTTTTTGAATCGCCTTATCAAAGTCTTTTACTTCGTTTATTATGTATTCCGAATCATTATTATGCCCGCCCCAGTCTATCTGAGAACCTTCTACCATCATAAAAAACCCATTGGTATCTTTCTTCAAAACCTCCAAAGCTTTTTCTGTAGCCAAAGGTAAGATTGGACCTCTAGAAGGAAACTCATCTCCCTGTGTAAAAACTAATTTTCCGGGTTGGTAAGGAGAATATAGATACACTAGTTTGTCAATATTTTTTGTGTTCAGGTCTTTGCTTATTGTATCAAGAACCGTGTAATTGTTGGCTGCAAGTTCTGTCAATAAATTTCTTCCGTCTTTTCTGTTTTCAAAGTAATGTTTTCCACCTCCAATCAATACGTCAATTCCTGTTCCCATAAATTGCTTAGAAATAGGTCCATTTGCTTCATACCTTCTTGGGAAATGGGCATAAAAACAAGCAGGAGTGGCGTGTGTAACTGTACTGGTCACAATAATTCCGGTAGCTTTCTTGTTTTCTTCTGCATATTCTATAAAAGTTTTATAATCCGCACTGTCCTTCATTGCTTGAGAAATCATCCCATTTTTTGTTTTTTTACCAGTAGCAAAAGCAGTTGCTCCAGCAGCAGAATCTGTAATTAAGTCATCATCAGAATGAGTTTTAATTAACCCAATAACTTTGCATCTTTCCAGATTCAGATACCCATTGTTGGCATACATCCCAGCAGTGATTTGTGAAATTCCCATTCCATCCCCAATCATTAAAATTATGTTTTTTGGAAGCTTAATTTCTATTTTAATTTCATCTGTTGTTTCCTCATTCATTTGGCATGAATTAGCCAATATGAAGGAGATAGGAAGAAGAATGTGTTTTAGTTTCATGATTATTTTTTCTATTTAATCTTTAAAGATAAGACACCTAGCTTAATTAATTATTAAATGCGATTAATTAAAAACAGTTTCCAGTACTTGAAGAGATTTTAAGTCCTTCATGTCTGTGTGGTATTTGTAATAAGTGACAAGAATTTGTAGTGTTCTTTTCCTTGATTTGTTGTCAAAATTCAAATTATTACTTATTCCAAAAGACAATTCATACAGAGATTTTAATAAAATAGATTCCTGTGCATCCAAAAAATTTGAATGCACAGGAATGAAATTGGTTAATTCTCCTTCTTCTAAATCAAAGTAGATTTTATCTGAATCCATACTGGGTTCAAAACCTAAAAATTGCGTCAGTTGCATGAGGAAAACTAAATGAAAATCCATGGATAATTTATCTTTTTCTAAACGCAATAAGCTATTTTCAATAAATTGAAATTTGGCTAAATTTTGTTCTTCTTCCTGAATTACTTGATTTAATACTTCATTGATAAACAATAAAATATTAGACTTATAAATGTTTTGATAAATTGACCTAAAAGGAATGTCTAACTCATATTCCTTAATATTTTGAATGTTTTTTTTAGGATTGTTGTACACGGTAATATTAACTACAGAAAGAGGTAAATATAAGTTTTTAGCTTTTTTAGAAATTCTTCCAAAGTAGGATCTCACCCCAAACTCTTGCGTGTACATTTTTACAATAAGGCCATTCCCTGGCAGCACTGTCTTTTTCAATATTATCGCTTTCGTTTTGTCAAACATTAGTTTTTCTTGAAAGTGAATAATAGCGATAGCTGATCAAAGCAATAATAACAAATGAAACGATTACGAGCCAGAGATTATTAAACTCAGGATTTTCTATTTCTGGAATCTCCGAATTCATTGCAACTAGAATACTGATTAAATTATGCAGTAAGTGGGCAATGATAGGAATTAATAAATTACGTGACCACACAAATAAATAACCTAACATTATTCCCATAAAAAATCGTGGAAGAAAAGTAAGAAACTGCATGTGAATTGCACTAAAAATAAAAGCTGTAATCAAAATCCCAACCCAATTTTTTTTAGTCCATTTAATTAGGATTTTCTGAACAATCCCTCTAAAGAAAAGCTCTTCGCCAATGGCAGGAAGTAAAGCCATTAATAGTATTGTAGCGAATATTTTTCCCGAACTTTTGAAAGAAATTATATAGTTAATGAGTTCGTTTGCATCATCTTCCATAACATTAAAAACTTCAGGTAAGTTTAGCTTCATATTCAGTTCTCCCATAAAACTGACTAGAATTAACCCTGACATTGAAAAAAATGGAAGAAGTGTAATAAAGTTGAGGGGAGGTTTAGAATTTAAAGACAAATATCTAGAAGGATTTTCGCTCATCAGTTTTGCAAAAAATACACTAGAGACAATAAACATTCCCAAGCTGTTCAGAGCTATTAAGACGAAAAATATCCAGTAGCCATTTTCGTTTTCCATGATTAATTGAGAGGAATTATTTGCCGTTAGGTTAGTAAAATCAAAATTAAAAACAGAATTTATGATTGTAACCCCTAATAATTGAAATATTAATCCACTGATTAACAATATGAATAAGAGAATAATTAGCTGTAACCCGTATTTTCCTTTAGTAAAATCTAAAACCATAGATTCAAAGGTATTATATTTGTCCCAAAATAAAACAGAAATTTATAAACTTTGGTAAAAATTGCAGACATAGAATTGGGAGATTTCCCATTGTTACTTGCACCTATGGAGGATGTGAGTGATCCGCCATTTCGTGCTTTGTGTAAACAATACGGAGCAGATTTAATGTACACAGAATTTATTTCCTCTGAAGGATTGATTCGTGATGCAGCTAAAAGTGTAAAAAAGTTAGATATTTTTGAATATGAAAGGCCAGTTGGAATTCAAATTTTTGGATCAAGTATTGATTCTATGCGAAAAGCAACTGAAGTTACTCAGGGTGCAAATCCGGATATTATTGATATTAATTACGGTTGCCCAGTAAAAAAAGTAGCTGGAAAAGGAGCCGGAGCTGGGATATTACAAGATATTCCTAAAATGGTGGAGATGACCAGGGAGATTGTAAAGTCTACTCATTTGCCGGTTACAGTGAAGACAAGATTGGGTTGGGACGAAGACACCAAGTACATAGTAGAAGTAGCAGAAAGACTTCAAGATGTTGGAATAAAAGCAATTTCTATTCATGGGCGTACCAGAAAACAAATGTACAAAGGCGAAGCTGATTGGGATTTAATTTCCCAAGTAAAGCATAACTCAAGAATGCACATTCCTGTATTTGGAAACGGAGACATAAACACTCCTCAAAAAGCGGTAGAATATAAAAATAGATACGGAGTAGATGGTGTAATGATTGGAAGAGCAAGTATAGGAAACCCTTGGTTTTTTAAGCAAGTAAAACATTTTATTGCAACAGGAGAAGAACTAGGAATGCCCTCCATTGAAGAAAGGGTAGATGTGGTGAAAAAACATTTAGAAATGTCCTTAGAGTGGAAAGGAGAGAGGGAAGGTATTGTAGAAATGAGAAGGCATTATTCCAATTATTTTAAAGGAATTCCAGACTTCAAACCATTAAGAATGAAATTAGTTACTTCATTTGAAGCAGAAGAAATATTTGATACGTTACAGGAAGTGAAACGACAGTTTTCAACTATTTTGTAACTGTTTTAGAAGCTTGTATTTTTGCTTTGTTTCTTTGTAAGAAATAACAGCAATTGTTAATCCAGCTTTTCCGTCTAGGAATCCACGATTCATAATATAGCTTGAAATAAACCGAGAGATTGGACTAAAAACTATTTTAAAAGCACTTGATTTTTTCCCAGCCTCATGGTAAGCAATAGAGGCGATTTTTGCAAATTTATCTGCTTGTAATCTGTGTTCCTCAATGGTGTAATAACTATAATGTAGCAAATCTCTTTTCAAATGTTTTTGAGTTGTATTTTCTTTTAAAATATAAGTATCGTGAGGATTTTTCCCTCCCCAATTTCCCTTAGTAGAATCCCATAATCTTAATTTTACATCTGGATACCAAAGTCCATATTTTATCCATTTACCGCAATAATTTGTCATTCTATTAAATGAATAACCGTCAGATTTCCAGTCTTTTTTTACCTCTAAAATAGAGTTTTTTAATCCCTTAGAAATAGCTTCGTCTGCATCAACAGAAAGTATAATTTTATTGTTCGCTTGGGTTATTGCCCAGTTTTTCTGCTGGATATGGCCTTCGAATTTGTGGGTTATAAATTTCACTCCAAGAGATTCACAAATATCCTTGGTTTTGTCAGTAGAAAAAGAATCGACCACTACAATTTCATCTACAATATCAGCTAATGAAACAAGGCATCTTTCAATGTTCTTTTCTTCATTAAATGTGATTATTACTGCCGAAATTTTGACTTCCATGAATGCGAATTAAAATCAAAGATAAAAAAAAAGAGCCTCACAAAATAATTGTGAGGCTCAGAATTTAATTCAATTGTGATTTTACTTTTTCACGAATGATTTAGTAATTAATCCAGTTTTTGACTGAATTCTTAAGAAATACATTCCGTTTTTAAGTTCAGAAACATCCATAGAAAACTGAGCAGATTTACCAATTAGTTTATCTCCAAAAGAGTTCACTGTTCTACCCAAAGCATCAATCAATGAAATAGTTACATTATCATTTACACTTGTTTGTGTACTAATTCTCACATTTAAAATGTCACTAGCTGGGTTAGGAAACAAAGTAACGTTGTAATCAATAACTTTTTCTTTGATAGAACTAAATTGTTCGATAAGAGCAGTGTCAATATTCAAGTAAACTATGTCTTGAATTGCTGCAGCATCCAAATCTCCAGAAACAGATTGACCTGGTTCAAAATCTCTCATGTATATAATATGAATAGCGGAATCTACATGTTTAGCCATAGATGGATAAACTGCTTCGTAAATTGCATATTCAAAATCTGGCGTATAATCTTCAGGATCAGACCAAGTAGCTCCTCCGTCATAAGAATTCATTACGTACAAATGCCTGTAAACCTGTACACCATTAGAGTGAGTTTCTGCCATAGCCGCATAAACTAAATAAAGGGTGTTGTTTGAACTAATTCCACAACTCGGCATACTTGATAATCCAACTTGGTAACTTGGAAAAGAACCTCCAGAAGGTACAACCTCTAATTGTCCTGACCCATCCAAATCTAATGCCCCGGTAATTACTTGCGTAGAATCAGCACCAAAACCTTCGTTCCAATATGCTAAACCATTTGTCCCTGGGAAGTAAGAAGTACCATCATCCGTAGTGTCAGAATCTAATACCCTTGTTAGGCCATAAAATACATGAACTCCTCCTGTGTTATCTAATAACAAAGATCCAGAACCATCACATGATGAAATTGTGTCAAAAGATCCATCACCATTAGCATCAGATCCATCATCAATTACATATTTGTTAATTGGAAAATCATTAACAATAGTTTTTGTCCAAGAATTCCCATTATTAGTAGACTTAAATACTAATACATCTCCCCATGAGTTGTAAGAAGCAATTGCTACTACATCACCTCTAGCATCTATTGAATAAGCATCTGCAGATACATAAGAAAAGAAAGAAGAATCTAGCCCAGGTAAAATAGAATCTTGAATATCCCATGTTGCCCCTAAGTTTTTAGATCGGTAATAAACTAAAGCATTTGTTAAGCCTTTAAAAGCAGGTCCTCCGGTTGTAGAATGTCTTACAATTGCGATAACATGTAGGGTACTATCTTTACCCCCTCCAACCACAGCTCTTGGCCATAATACATCATAACCAGTTGGAATAGTTGTAGGAATTATAGATTCTATCCAAGCACCAGCACCTTTTGTACTTCTTTTATTAAGGGTAAGTCCTCCAGATCCAGAATGACTAACTATAAACTCATTGTTATTAACCGCTCCAGAAGCTAATGCAGGCCATCCATTTCTTGTTGATTCTACTTTTGATATTGGAAAAGAACCCCAAGCAGATGTACTTTTATAATTATATCCAGCACCTCTATTTGAGTAAGGTGAAGAACCGTTATCCATTGTCCATGTTGCAGATAGAGTTCCGTCAGTATGGTTAATTAATCTTCTTTGGCTTGTACCATTTGTTTGTAAATCATAGACCGTATTTCCTATTACTGTGTAGCTCATTGCAGACCTTGTCATTGGATTAGTTGCAAAAGGACCTGTCACAACTTCAGAACCATCTGCCTTTTTGCTAGACTTCATCTCTATGTCTATGTTAGCTTTTGGGAATGAGTTGCTCGATTGTGCCATCATAGATATTGAAAGAGATAGACCCAAAATTGAAAGTATTGTTTTTTTCATATTCATTATAGTGTTAAATTATTCCTACTAAATTAAGAAAAAATTATTAAACGAGATGGTTTTGTTAAATTTAAGTATTATATTTGAGACTATATTAAACAATAAAACACACAATCCAATGAAAAAATTTTATTCAATCTTAGCAGGGACGCTATTTGTAGCAAGTGCTTTTGGGCAAGCTCCATTAAACACCTCAGAATTCAAAGAAGCAACTAAAAAAAGAGCCGATAGACAAACTAGAACTTTAAACACAAATTCTAGTAGATCTATAATTTCGAATGCAACTGTTAATTTTGTTGACATGTCTAGTAGTTATTACTCTTCTACTCCAGATTATGATTTATATTACGTTTTTCCAGATTCTACAGTAAATGCTGATTTCGGTGGAACATACAATTATCCTTTTTGTAGTTCTTTGGCTATGACATTTGATTTAAGTTCAGAAGTAATCAATAGTTCAATTCTTTCACTTAAAGATGGTTTTGATCCAGCAGCTACATCTACATTAGACAGTATTGCTGTATACAGTAACTATACTCAAGGTAGAGACGGTATCGTAGATACAGTAATTTACAGAGTTATAACTGGAACAAGTGGAGTAAACTTATCACGTGAATACTATTTTACTGGTATGGCAACTTCTTACCCTTCAAGTAATGATACGGCCAGATTCATGGCATTATTGAATGATGGATCAGGTGTAATTGCAGAATACAAAGTGCCATTGTTACCAGGAGATACATTATCAAACGGATTACAATACCCAATAGCTGTAACAGGAGGATTAACTGTTCCTAGTATTTTTGCTATTACTATTGACTATAAGCCAGGAGGTACTTACACTCCATTTGTTGATACTTTAGGAGAAAGAATAGGAAGTTTTTCAGTTTATACTGCTGAATTGAACGGAGACGGAACATTTAGTAACTACTTACCAAATGATCACAATGGATCATCTTGGGTCAATAATAGCTCTAAATACGATGCAGCTTCATCTTGGTATGGTTGGTACATTCCTTATTTAGCTTATACTGCTGGACTATTTGAATCAATTGATATGGATATTGTACTTTCTCAAACTAATTCTATTTCTGTAATAGAAAATGAAAGTGATGCTGCTTTATTTCAAAACTACCCTAACCCTTCAAACGGAATTACAACTGTTAGATATTCTTTAGAAAACGAAGCGAACATTTCTTTTGAAATGATTGATGTAACAGGTAAGAAAGTTGTTTCAACTATTGAAGGAAACAAAAACCCAGGAGTTTATTCAATAGAAGTAAATACTGCTGAATTAAATTCAGGAATCTATTTCTACTCTATCTTAGTTAACGGAAACAAGATTACTAAGAAAATGATTGTTACTAAATAAGACATTTTTAAAAGTTAATTCTTACAAAAGTCCCAATCGAAAGATTGGGACTTTTTTTTGTAAAAAAGATTCATTATATTTAATTATTAATACTTTAACAATTAAAAAAACAAAGCCATGAGAATAACATTACTTTTCGTCAGCACATTTTTATTTTTAGGAGTTGGTTTATCGCAAACTGTTGAAAATACAGTGCTACATAATGAAATAAAAGAAGCGCCAGAGCATAAGTCAGTAAGACAAACAAATAGAATTCAAAGCTCAACAAATAGAAGTACAATTGCTCAAAAGATTAATTTTGTTGACATGACAGCCTCTTATTATTCTTCGACACCCGATTATGATTATTATTACTTATTCCCAGATACTTCTGTGCATGCAGAATATGGAACAAGCTTAGGAATTCCATTTCTCCATTCATTTGGGATGACTTTTGATTTAAGTTCAGAAGTAATAAATGCTGGAGTAGGAGGCCTATTGGATGGGTTTGATATTAATGCAGTTACATATATTGATACTATCGCAACCTATGGAAGATACACGAAAGGAACTGCCGGGCATGTAGACACATTAATTTACAGAGTAGTCCCTAGAAGTACAAATAACCTGAATGTTGTGGGTTACTTCACAGGGCAATCTACTAAATATCCTGCGAGTAATGATACAGCAAGATATAGAAGACTTTATTGGGATTCGATTGCAAGAGCACCTTTTGGAGTTTTGGCTGAGTATAAAGTACCTTTGCTATTGAGCGATACGATTTCAAATGGATTGATATACCCAAGAGCAATAACAACAGGATTGATGGTCCCCTCAATTTTTGCCATTACAATAGATTTTAAACCAGGAGGAACTTATTTAGCTGGCGATACCATGGGCAGAAGAATTGGTTCATATACACAAGTTGTTGCAGAACATAACGGAAATGGAACTTATCATAATTATACACCAGGAGATTTTACGGGTTCTAGTTCTGTGCATAGAAGTGTGAGATACAACACTAGTACAACAGGTTGGAACGGAAGATACATTCCTTACTTGGCGTATGGAGCAACTCAATTTGAAGCCATAGACATTGATGTGTTTTTAAGGCAACAAAACACTTTTGGGACAAATGAGTTAACAAATGGAGCGCGATTATTTCAAAATTATCCTAACCCTACAAATGGAATTACCACAGTTAGTTATGCTTTGCAAAATGAAGCAAATGTAATATTTGAAATGAGGGATATAGCAGGTAAAAAAGTATTTTCGTTTACAGAAGGAAATAGAAATCCAGGGACATACACGTTAGAAATTAATACAACAGAGTTGAATTCTGGAATCTATTTTTACTCACTAATTGTAAATGGAAACCGAGTTAGCAAGAAAATGATTGTTGCTAAATAGACATAAAAATTGCAATAAAAAAAGCCTCAGCATTTGCTGAGGCTTTTTTGTTTTTGGTGGGCAATGAGGGATTCGAACCCCCGACCCCCTCGGTGTAAACGAGGTGCTCTGAACCAACTGAGCTAATTGCCCTTTTCAATTGGTTTGCAAATATATAAATATTTTTATATTGAATCCAAATATCTGAAAGAAAAGATTGAAAAAGAATAAATGTGGAGAAAGTAAATGATTTGAAACCCTATTGTGGCAAGGTTTACGGGGTGAAAAATATTATTTTAAATATGTACAATATTTCATTAAAAATCAAAGTATATCATTATCTTTGAGAAAAGAGAAGAATAATGTCCCAAAAAACAATGAAATCTGCCTTAATTTCTGTATTCCATAAAGACGGACTACAGCCAATTGTTGAAAAATTAATCGACCTAGGAGTAACTATTTACTCAACAGGAGGAACCCAAAAATTTATAGAAGATCTTGGAATGGATGTTGTTCCAGTAGAAGATTTGACTTCTTACCCCTCAATTTTAGGAGGAAGAGTTAAAACTCTTCATCCCAAAGTATTTGGCGGAATTTTATCTAGAAGAGACAACGAAAATGATAAGGAAGAAATGAAAGAATTTGCAATTCCTGAATTGGACTTGGTAATTGTGGATTTGTATCCTTTTGAAGAAACAGTTAAGTCAGGAGCTAGCGAACAAGAAATTATTGAAAAAATTGATATTGGCGGAATTTCTTTGATTAGAGCAGCAGCAAAAAATTTCAAAGATGTTACTATCATTTCATCAATGAATCAGTACGATAGATTTTTGGCACTATTGAACGAAAAGAAAGGAGTTACTTCATTGGAAGATAGAAAGCAATTTGCTTCTGATTCATTTAATGTTTCTTCTCATTACGACTCTCACATTTATAAATATTTTGCAAGTGATTCTCAAGCTGCTTTTAAAGAAAGTATTCAAAATGAATCTGTGTTGAGGTATGGAGAAAACCCACACCAAAAAGGAAGTTTTTATGGAGATCTAGACTCTTTTTTTGAAAAGCTACATGGGAAAGAATTATCGTATAATAATTTACTTGATGTGGATGCGGCTGTAAATTTAATTTTAGAATTTAAAGAAGTAAAACCAACTTTTGCTATTCTTAAGCACAATAACGCTTGTGGGATTGCATCAAGAAATACTTTGGTAGAAGCTTATACTGATGCATTGGCAGGAGATCCTGTTTCTGCTTTTGGAGGAGTTTTAATTTCTAATACAGAGATTGATAAAACAACTGCAGAAAAAATCCACACTTTGTTTTGTGAAGTAGTAATTGCACCTTCTTATTCTGATGAAGCGTTAGAAATTTTGAAAGGAAAAAAGAATAGAATAATTCTTGTACAAAAACAATTTATTTTACCTAAGAAGCAACATAGAACTATACTTAACGGAGTTTTGGTTCAGGATAAAGATATGATTACAGACAGGAAGTCAGAGTTTAAAACGGTAACAACAACTTCTCCTTCGGCAGAAGAAATGACTGATTTAGAGTTTGCAAGTAAGATTTGTAAAAACACAAAATCAAACACGATTGTACTGTCAAAAGGAGGGCAATTATTTGCAAGTGGAACAGGTCAAACATCTAGAGTAGATGCTTTGAACCAAGCAATACATAAAGCAAAATCATTTGGATTTGACTTGAATGGAGCTGTGATGGCTTCGGATGCATTTTTCCCATTTCCAGACTGTGTAGAGATAGCAGGAAACGAAGGGATAATAGCAGTGGTTCAACCAGGAGGTTCAATAAAAGATGAATTATCTATTGATTATTGCAATAAAAATAACATTTCAATGGTTTTTACGGGAACCAGACACTTTAAACATTAATAAAAAATGGGTTTATTTAATTTTTTCCAGCAAGAAATTGCCATAGATTTGGGAACAGCCAACACAATTATTATCCAAAATGGAAAGATAGTTGTAGACGAACCTTCCATTGTTGCTATGGACATCAAAACCGATAATATTATTGCTATTGGTAAAAGGGCGCAACAGATGCATGGAAAAACACATGAAAACATTAAGACTATTCGTCCTCTTAAAGATGGTGTGATTGCTGATTATAAAGCTACTGAGGAGATGATAAAGGGAATGATAAAAATGACTCAAGAAAAGAAGTCAATATTTTCTGGTTTATCTAAAATGAGAATGATGATTTGTATTCCTTCTGGGATTACAGAGGTAGAAAAAAGAGCAGTAAGTGACTCGGCTCAGCATGCTGGAGCAAGAGAAGTATATCTGATTCACGAGCCAATGGCTGCTGCAATTGGAATCGGAATTGACGTTTTGGAACCAATGGGAAACATGATTATTGATATAGGTGGAGGAACTTCAGAAATTGCAGTAATTGCTTTGGGAGGAATTGTTTGTGATAAATCAATAAGAGTAGCAGGAGATGACTTTACTGCAGATATTGAGGAATACATGAGAAGACAACACAATATCTTGATTGGTGAGAGAACTGCTGAAATGATAAAAATTGAGGTAGGAGCGGCATCAAACGAATTAGATGATCCACCAGAAGATTATGCGGTACGCGGAAGAGATTTGATGACTGGAATCCCTAAAGAAATTACTATTTCATACAAAGAAATTGCTGGAGCATTGGATAAATCTATTACTAAGATTGAAGAGGCAATTTTATCTGCCTTAGAGATGACTCCACCAGAACTGTCTGCGGATATTTACAAAACAGGAATATATTTAGCGGGAGGAGGATCTTTACTAAGAGGATTAGACAAGCGTTTTTCATTGAGAACTCAACTGCCAATTCATATTGCTGATGAGCCACTTCGCTCTGTAGTAAGAGGTACAGGAGTTGCTCTTGACAATATAGAGAAATTCCAATTTTTAATAAAAGGGATATAATCCTAATCTATTTTGATACTTAAAAGAACATGAAAAATTTATTCTTATTTTTTAATAAAATTAAATTTTTCATGTTCTTTATTTTTCTGCAATTAATTATTTTTAAAATAATTATCTCCAATTCAAGCTATCAGCAGTCTAGTTATTTAAACTCTACTGCTTCGTTATCGGGTTGGTTTTTTACTCAAAGTAAATCTATCAAAAATTATTTTGGATTAAAATCAGTAAACAATACTTTAGCGATACAAAATGCCTCTTTAAAACAAGAATCTTTCCATAATTACACGATTGTATCGGAAAATGAAATACTGATTAATAAAGAGATTTATAAAAAGAAATATTTATTTCAGCCCTCAGTTGTAATTCAAAATTCCACGCAAAGAAGGAAGAACATTTTGACTCTTAATGTTGGAGAAAATAAAAAGGTGAATAAGGAAATGGGAGTTGTCGCATCTAACGGGATTATTGGTTTTATAAAGGATGTTTCGAATCATTATTCTACTGTCCTTAGTTTGATGAATACAGATTTTAGTGTTCCAGTCATTCCGCTGAATGACAGCTGTAAAGGGCTGTTGTACTGGGGTAAAGACGATAAAATAAACCAAATCTCAGTAAAAGGGATTCCTACTTATTTTAAAATAAAAGTGGGAGACACTATTGTGTCTCAAGGAGGTTCAGGAATATTTCCGCCAAACGAAATGGTAGGAACTGTTACAAAAGTTATAATCCCAAATGGAAGTAATAATTACCTATTGAAATTAAAAACAAGTGTAGATTTTAATGCATTAAATAATGTTTTTATTGTAAAGAATATTTATAAAGAAGAATTGGATTCTTTGCAAACAGCCATTTATAAATGAGATTAATTTTATTAAATATATTTCGATTTACAGGATTAATATTTTTGCAAATATTTGTGGTTAATCAAATGAATTTGGGGTTTTTAAACCCTTATATCTCCATAGTGGTTTATATTTCATTTCTAATTACTTTTCCGGTTAATATTTCTAAATATATTTTATTATTAGTCGCATTAATTCTAGGTTTAACTATTGATATGTTCCAGAATACAGGAGGAATTCATGCTTCGGCTTGTGTTTTTTTGGCCTTTGTAAGGCCTTTCCTTTTATCGAGGATACAATCGGATAGTCCTATTGATGACATTCAGGAACTAAATGTTTACACAGAAGATTTACAGAAATACATTATGTATTGCTTCATCTTATCTTTTTTCTTTTTTATAGGGCTATTTTTATTCGAAGAATTTAGTTTTGGAAGAATTCCATTGATAGCCTTAAAAGCAATACTGAGTAGTACAGTGAGTACCTCTTTAATAATATTGGGTCAATATTTATTTATTAGAAAGCCTAAAAAACAATAACAATGATAGACATAAAATTACTTTCAGAAATATGTGAAACTGCCGGAGCTCCGGGGTTTGAAAATAGAGTAAGAAAATTAGTCTTAAGAGAAATAGAATTTCTTGTTGATGAATTCTCTATTGATAATTTAGGGAATGTAACCGCTATTAAAAGAGGAGTAGACAGTTCCAAAAAAGTAATGTTGGGTGCCCATATGGATGAAATAGGATTTATCGTAACCCATATCGATGAGGAAGGATTTGTGCGTTTTCATACGCTTGGAGGATTTGATCCAAAAACATTGACTGCACAAAGAGTTATCATCCATGGGAAAAAAGATTTGATGGGAGTTATGGGTTCTAAACCTATTCATGTAATGACTCCCGAAGAAAGAAATAAAGTGCCAAAAACGACTGATTATTTCATTGATATGGGAATGAATAAAGAAGAAGTTGAGAAATATGTAGAAATTGGAAACCCAATTACTAGAGAAAGGGAATTGATAGAAATGGGCGATTGTGTGAATTGTAAATCAATTGACAATCGTGTTTCAGTTTACATCCTTATTGAGGTGTTGAAACAGCTTAAAACTGTTCCTTATGATGTGTATGCAGTATTTACTGTGCAAGAAGAAGTGGGATTGAGAGGGGCTAATGTTTCTGCACTAAACATCAATCCAGATTTTGGTTTTGGAATTGATACAACCATTGCTTTTGATGTTCCAGGAGCTGCAGCTCACGAAAAAGTAACTGAACTGGGAAAAGGAACGGCTATTAAAATTATGGATTCACAAACTATATGTGATCACAGAATGGTTTCTTTTATGAAGAAAACTGCTGACAAGAATAACATTACTTGGCAACCAGAAATTCTTACAGCTGGAGGAACAGACACGGCAGGAATTCAAAGGATGACACCAGGAGGTTCTATTGCTGGGGCAGTTTCGATTCCAACTAGACACATTCATCAGTCTATAGAGATGGCAAACAAAAAAGACATAAAAGGAAGTATTGACATCCTTGTGGCTTGTTTGACTGAGATTGATACTTATGATTGGAGTTTTTAACATTTCTTTTTAAAAAAATAAACGCCTGAATTATAATTAAATATAGTTCAGGCGGTTTAGTTAAAAAGGGTAAGCTGACTTAAATTTCAGTTAATATATTAATTTCTTCAAGGTTTGTTATTCCCCAGCTGTCTTTCTCTTCATCTTTCCATAAGTCTGGGAAGAAAATACGTTTTTGGTATTTTGGATGCATGTATTTGTGCCAATCACTTCCACCAGTTGCAGCAGCTTTTCCTAGGTATTTTGAAGCAGCATGGTAATGATGCATTACCCATTTTATGTTTACTGTGTAATCATAATGACGCATTGCATTTACCAAAGTCAAATCTTTCTGGTAGGATTCAGGTAATTGTTTAAACTTCGTCCAAAGATTAACTGTGTTGTAATCTTTCATAAAGTCAATTAGCTCATCCTTGTATTTCTTTTCAAAATTCACCAATAAGGCGTTCTTTTTTCCTGTTTTGAAGTCTTTTCCGGCAGCTTGCCAATACATGTGTTCAAACGCGTGTTCGTAAGGAGTTTCTCTGTCAATATTGTCTCTAAATCTCAAATCAATTAGATTAATTAACTCAGTAGATGAGATTTCAATTTTACGATATTGAGCACTTTGAAATCCACTTGCAGGAGTCAGAGTGTCACGGAATTTCATGTATTGTTCCAGTTCCATTCCATCTCCCATTACGGTAAATGAATTAGCAAGTACATCAAAGTATCTACTGATTCTACCCAGATGCATGGTAAATTTCTCTGGTTGGATGTTGTCTTCATCTCCAATTTGTTTTATCTCCCACAAAATCATTTTAAACAACAGTTCATTGACTTGGTGGTACATAATAAATACCATTTCATCTTTCAATTGTGTCCTTTGAATCTGTAAACTCAACAATGCATCAACATTAGCAAAATCCCAATAAGTCATTGGTTCTGCATGCAATAATCCTGATAAATGTACGTCAGGGTTTTGCCCCATTGCTTCGTATTTTTTATCTATTGCGGCTAATAATTCTTCTCTTGTCATACTATTGAGTTAAGAAAAAGAAAATAGACTTTTAAAATCATCTACTCTCTTTATTCTATGTACTTAAAAATTTATAATGTTCCTCTTTTTTCTTGTTCTCTTTCAATAGATTCAAACAATGCTTTGAAGTTTCCTGCACCAAACCCTTTTGCCCCCATTCTTTGAATAATCTCGAAAAATAAAGTTGGTCTGTCTTCAATCGGTTTAGTGAATATCTGTAATAAATACCCTTCTTCATCTGCATCAATCATAATTCCAAGAGCTTTTAATTTTTCAATGTCTTCACCCAATTCATGGTTGTGCGCTTCCAATCTTCCCGGAACTGCTTTGTAATATTCTTCTGGTGGAGTAGATAAGAATTGAATTCCTCTTGCTCTCATTTTTGCTACTGTATCCAATATATCATTAGTTGCCATTGCAATATGTTGCACTCCTGGGCCTTCATAAAAGTCTAGGTATTCTTCTATCTGTGATTTCTTTTTTCCTTCAGCTGGCTCATTTATCGGGAATTTAATCCTTCCATTTCCATTACTCATAACTTTACTCATCAATGCAGAGTATTCGGTAGTAATTTGCTTATCATCAAATGATAAGAAGTTTACAAATCCCATTACATCTTCATACCATTTCACCCAAACATCCATTTCGTTCCAACCTACATTTCCTACCATGTGGTCAATAAATTTAAGTCCTGTTGGCTCAGGGTTGTAATCTGACTCCCACTTTTCGTAACCGGGTAAAAACTCTCCTTTGTAGTTTTTTCTTTCCACAAACATGTGAACTGTTTCTCCATAGGTATAGATTCCAGCTCTCACCACTTCTCCGTATTCGTCTTTTTCTACAGTTGGTTCCATGTAAGATTTGGCACCTCTTTTAGTCGTTTCTTCCCAAGATTTTTTAGCATCATCAACCCAAAGAGCAACTATTTTTACTCCATCACCATGTTTTGCAAGGTGATCGTTCATCCAAGATTCAGAATTTAAAGGTGTAGTTAATACAATTCTTATTTTATCTTGTTTTAAGACATAAGATGCATAATCTTTACATCCCGTTTCTAATCCTTTGTAAGCATGAGACTGAAACCCAAATGCAGTTTTATAAAAGTGAGCTGCTTGTTTCGCATTCCCCACAATAAACTCTACATAATCAGTTCCTAAAAGGGGCAAGAAATCCTGCGCATCTTCAAATATTTTTTCTAATCCGTATTCTACGTTTTTAACTTTACTCATAATTATTTAATTATTTAATTAACTAATTTTGTTGTCAACTAATTTTTTAAGTTTTTATTTTATTATCTAATTGGCATGTTTAATCAATTAGTTCATTGTTTTTAATGTTCTAGCCAAGATTTATAATAGGCTTCGTCTTGTAATTTTATTGCTTCTTCGGTTACCATTAAAGGCTTAAAAGTATCTACCATCACAGCTAACTCTTCTGTTTTGGTATGTCCAATACTGCGTTCCATTGCTCCTGGGTGAGGGCCATGTGGTATTCCTGCAGGATGTAATGTTATTTGTCCTTTTTCAATGTTATTCCTACTCATAAAGTCACCATCTACATAATACAAAACCTCATCAGAATCAATGTTACTGTGGTTGTAAGGAGCTGGAATTGAATCGGGATGATAATCATATAATCTGGGCACAAAAGAACAAATTACAAAATTATTTGTCTCAAATGTTTGATGAACTGGAGGGGGTTGATGAATTCTTCCGGTTATTGGTTCAAAATCATGAATAGAAAATTTGTAAGGGAAATTATACCCATCCCAACCTACTACACTAAATGGGTGAGCTGCATATATATATTCATGAATCATGTCTTGTTTTTTCACTTTTAACAAGAAATCTCCACTTTCATCAAAGGTTTCTAACTCTGAGGGTCCATGAATGTCTCTTTCGCAAAATGGCGAATGTTCCAAGTGTTGTCCAAAATAGTTTCTATATCTTTTTGGTGTATAAATTGGACTTTTAGATTCAACAATAAACAATCTGTTATCTTCTGTGTCGAAATTAATTTGATAAATGACTCCTCTTGGAATAACCAAATAGTCTCCGTATTCAAAATCAATGTTTCCCAATATTGTTCTTAGCTTTCCTGTTCCTTTATGAATGAAGATAACTTCATCACTGTCAGTATTCTTGTAGAAATACTCGGTCAATGATTTTTTTGGAGCAGCCAATATAATTTGACAATCTGAATTCATCAATACACACTTCCTACTTTCGAGAAAATCATTTATTGGAGGAACATTAAACCCCTTAAGAGCTAAAGATTTCATGTTCTTTTCTACTGCAATTTTTGGCTCAACAGAGTAAGACTTTACAACTTCTTTTACTTGAGTGGGTCTTTGTGTGTGGTACAAAAGAGATGACATTCCGTCAAATCCTATTGTTCCAAAAAGTTCTTCGTAATAAAAACTGCCGTCTGGCTTTTTGAAAACAGTGTGTCTTTTCGGTGGGATATTTCCCAATTTATGATATCTAGGCATTCTTAAATGTAATAAATTTATAGGAGTATTAAATGAAAAACGGGCGTAAATTACCCGACTACTCTGGATTTTTGATAATCACGGATAACATTAGCGAAAAGATATTTTCCCAGCTTGTTTTCATTTTTTTTAAATAAAATTGAATCTTAAATTTTATATGCATAAAAATAAGAAAAATTATCCACTTTATAGTATTATTATACTCAGTTACTGTTGCATTTCATCATAAGGAATTGCAGCATTTGGACAATGTTTTTCCATTCCTTTAGTAATTTCTTGAGGTTCTAGTCTTGCGAATTCCGCTTTATTTGCAACTTCATCCGAGCAATTTATCACCTCTAACACATTGTCTCTCTCTTTGTTTAATAATTCCAGGCAGTTACATTTTAAGTCAACAATTTTTTCCAAAGATGTTTTTGCTTCTCCACAACTTATTAATAACAATGAACTGATGAAGATAACCCCGATTTTTTTCATGATATAAAGATTTTAATTGATTAAAATTACTAATAAAATAGAGGAAGCAAAAGAAGAAAAACTATTTTTCTGCAAAAGAGTTTTCATACCGCATATATTAACTAATTTTGTACTATGGAAAACACTCATACAAATATTAGCGAACTAGGAGAATTTGGATTTATCAAAAGACTTCAAGATAAAATTAAGCTGACGAATAAAGATATTATCAAAGGGATTGGGGATGATGCCGCAGTAGTAGATTTTGGAAATAAGAAAACAGTAATTTCTACTGATACACTAACAGAAGGGGTACATTTTGATATTTCTTATACGCCATTGAAACATTTAGGATATAAGGCGGTAGCGGTAAATTTATCTGATATTTTTGCTATGAATGCAAAACCAGTAGCAATTACAGTTGCCCTGAGTTTCTCTAGCCGTTACCCTGTAGAGGCGATTGATGAATTGTATGAGGGGATTTTATTGGCTTGTCAACTTTACGGAGTTGAAGTGATTGGAGGAGATACAACTACTTCAATTTCTGGATTGAATATAAACATTACAGCAATGGGTGTTGCTAACGAAGAAGATATCGTTTACAGAAATGGAGCGAAAGAGAATGACTTGTTGGTGGTAACGGGAGATTTAGGAAGTGCTTATATTGGGTTACAATTACTAGAAAGAGAAAAAGAAGTTTTCAAAGCAAACGATAAAATTCAACCCGATTTAGAAGGAAACGACTACGTACTAGAAAGAATTTTGAAACCAGAAGCAAGGGGTGATATTATTGAATTACTTGCAAAGATGGAAGTGAAACCAACGAGTATGATTGACATATCAGATGGGTTGGCTTCTGAGATTTTCCATATTTGTACTCAAAGTGAAGTGGGTTGTGCCGTTTATGAAGACAAATTACCTATTGACCCTCAAACTGTATTGACAGCACAAGATTTTGGTATGTCTCCAACTATTGTAGCACTTAACGGAGGGGAAGATTATGAATTACTGTTTACAATCAAACAAGAAGATTTTGAAAAAGTAAAAGGAAATCCTCATATGAGTGTTATTGGTCACATGACTGATAAAAATGCTGGAGTGAATTTGGTAACTAGAGACAATACTTCTACACCTCTTACGGCTCAAGGCTGGGATGCATTCTTGAAAAAAGAAATGGACGGAAAAGGCGAGGAGGAAGAGTAAAAATTAATTAAGAGTTAACCAATTTATTATTTTTGTTAGCCATCCTGAATTTATTTTAGGATCTAGCGAAGAATATTTCATGTTTGAAACTCAAGTAATATTTCTACAAATAGAGATGTTGAAATAAATTCAGCATCGCACGTTTTACTATCACATCAACCCAATAATCTCGTCAAAATCTTTCTTTAATATCTTTCCATTAAACCATTGTTTTTCAATAGTAGAATTATATTTTTCGTAGAAGTTAATTGCAGGTTCATTCCAGTCCAAGACTTGCCATTTAGCTATGCTCACATTTTGTCTTCGCGCTTCCTCTAAATAAGCTCTAAAAATGAGTTTTCCAATTCCCTGCCCTCTTAACTCTTCTTTCACTACAAAGTCTTCTAAGAATAACATTTTTCCTTTCCAGGTGGAATATGCCATATAGTAAAATGCAATTCCTACAATCTTGCTTTCTTGCTCGGCAAGGATAATTTCAAACACGTTATTTTCAAAATCAGTTTCGTAATCGGCCAAAGTTACGGTTACCTCTTGAGGAGCTTTTTCGTATAATGCTAGTTCTTTTACTAAATCGAGGACGGGTTGTAAATCTTGTTTGGTTGCTTTTCTTAGGGTTGTTTTCATGATATGAATTTACATAAAAAGTCCCCCTTCGAGACATTTTATTTCGAAAAAAAGAAATAAATCCCTTAGGGTTCAATTTTGTATGTTTTAAGATTTACGGATTTGAATTTTGAAAAGCAATAACTTATGATTCGGTTTTATTCAAATCTGCGGGCTGCGGGTTTCGAACTTGTTCGAAATGTCTCGAAGCCCAACCTTGAAAGCCAATTCTATTTCAACAATTCTTTCGCTACAATCAAATCAATGGGAGTAGTAATTTTAATGTTTTCTGGATTTCCTTCTACTGTCTTTATTTGAGAATTACTGGCTTCAAACACCGAAGCATCATCCGTAAATTTACGGGAGTAATTATTCAAATAACACTCTTTAATTTGCTTAGAATCAAAATATTGAGGAGTCTGTACTTGTTTGATGTAATTTCTGTCTAGAGATTCGTTTTTACTTTGAGAAACGTAGCGCAAACTATTCACAGAATCAACCATAGGAATGGCAGAACCGAATTTGTTTGCAGTATTAAAACAACTAATTATTGTTTCTACAGAAACCAAAGGACGAACCGCATCATGGATTCCTAAAATTGCATTTTCTGGAACTAATTCAAGGGCATTTTTAACAGAAAAAAAGCGTTCTTCTCCGCCAGCAACTATTTCATGATTGAAATTGAATTGATGTTTTTCGATTAATTCATTCCAATACTCTACAAAATTTGGATGAAGAGAAATGACAAAATGAATAGAAGAATCAGCACTTAAAAATTTCTCTATAGTATGAAAAATTATAGGCTTGTTATGGATTTCAATAAATTGCTTTGGGAGGGAAGAATTCATTCTTTTTCCTGTTCCTCCAGCTACAATTATTACAAAATGTGGTTTTGTGTTATCCATAATATAAGGCAAAAAAAAGGAGAGCTAAATGCTCTCCAAATTTAAATTAGATGATTAGCATTGCATCACCATAAGAGAAAAACTTATATTTTTCTTTCACGGCTTCTTGGTATGCTTCCATCACAAAATCATAACCTCCAAATGCACAAACCATCATCAATAAAGTTGAGTAAGGCGTGTGGAAATTAGTAATTAATTTGTTTGGTATGTTAAAGTCGTAAGGAGGGAAAATAAATTTATTTGTCCAACCGTCATAAGGTTTTAGTAATCCTTCAGAAGATACAGAAGACTCTGTTGTTCTTACAGTTGTTGTTCCAACAGCACAAACGCTTCTTTTTTCAAGAATCCCCTTGTTTATAATGTCACAGTTTCTCTGATTGATATAAGCTCTTTCAGAACCCATTTTGTGTTTAGTCAAATCTTCTACTTCCACAGGCTGAAATGTACCAAGACCAACATGCAAAGTAACTTCTGCAAAGTTGACTCCTTTTATTTCTAATCTTTTAAGCAATTGCTTGCTAAAGTGTAATCCTGCAGTAGGTGCAGCTACAGACCCTTCGTGTTTTGCGTATATAGTTTGGTATCTTTCTTCATCAGATGCTTCAACTTCTCTTTTGATGTATTTTGGAAGTGGTGTTTTTCCTAAATCTCTAATTTTTTGCTGAAACTCTTCGTATGTACCATCAAATAAGAATCTTAATGTTCTTCCTCTTGAGGTAGTGTTATCAATTACTTCGGCAACTAATTCTTCGTCTTCTCCAAAATATAGTTTATTCCCAATTCTTATCTTTCTTGCTGGATCTACTAATACATCCCACAATAAACTTTCTTTGTTTAGTTCTCTTAATAAGAAAACTTCAATTTCTGCACCAGTTTTTTCTTTATTACCCAACATACGAGCAGGAAAAACTTTGGTGTTGTTCATCATCAAAACATCTTGATCATCAAAATAATCAATTAAATCTTTGAATTGTTTGTGCTCAATAGTTTGTTTTTCTCTGTTCAGAACCATTAATCTTGCTTCGTCCCTATTTTCTGCAGGGTATTCTGCTAATAATTCATCAGGTAAATCGAATCCAAATTTTGATAATTTCATGTGTGCTTTTTATTTAAGATAGCAAAAATACAATTTTACTCGCTTTTTTCCTAACTATATCAACCAAGAGTAATGAGATAATTACCTAGTTCAGTTTTTCTACAAATTTCGAATCAAAAATTAGATCTTGAATTTCTTCAATAGACTTTGCATCTTCTACAGAATACTCTCCAATTTTTGTTCTTCTCAAATTCTCGAGATACCCCCCATTATTTAGTTTTTTTCCAAAATCATGAGCAATAGAACGAATGTAAGTTCCTTTACTGCATGCAATTCTAAATGATACTTTAGGCATTTCAATTTTTACTATTTCAAATTCATGTATTGTAATCAAATTAGGTTTTAAAACCACCTCTTCGCCATTTCTGGCCAAGTCATAGGCTCTTTTTCCATTTATTTTTTTTGCAGAAAAGATAGGAGGCATTTGATTATTTTCTCCCAAAAATGTTTTGGCACAATCTAAAATTTGTTGTTCTGTGATTTGAGAATAATCAAATGTTTGGTCAATTTCCATTTCCAAATCATAACAAGGAGTGGTTGCTCCCAACACTATTTCACCCGTATACTCTTTCGGTAATCCTTGAAATCCGCTTATAGTTTTCGTTTTTTTACCGCTACACATAATTAGCAATCCAGTTGCAAGAGGATCAAGAGTTCCTGCATGGCCTATCTTGTATCTTTTCTTTCCGGTTTGTTTTATAAAAGCACGTTTTATTCTATTCACAGCTCCAAAAGAAGAAATGTCTTTTGGTTTGTCTATTAATAAAACTTCTCCTCCGTAAAAGTCTATTGAATCGTTTTTCTCCATTATATGAAAGTATAAATGATAGCGGCTATTCCAACAATAAAACAATAAATTGAAAAGTAGTACAACTTACTACTCTTAACTAATTTTATCATCCAGGTACAAGCTAATAGTCCAGTAACAAATGCAAATACAAATCCTAATATATAAGGCAAGTAATTGATGTTTTCTTGAATAGATGGTTCTTTTATAATGTCAATAGCATCTTTTGCTATTTTTCCAAAAATTAAGGGAACTACCATCAAAAAAGAAAAACGAGCTGCTTTTTCTCTGTCTATTCCCAAAAGAACAGAAGTAGAAATGGTAGCGCCAGAACGAGAAATACCTGGTAAAATTGCAATCATTTGTGAGATTCCAATGATTAATGCGTTTCCAAAAGTTAGAGTTTTGTTGGTTTGTTTAGCTCTGTCAGCAACAAAAAGGAGAGTTCCTGTTAAGAGCAGCATGCAACCAACTAAAAGTATTTGCCCTTCAAAAAATGTTTCAATTAAGTCGTCATATTTAAGTCCCACAATTGCTGCAGGAATCATAGAAACGATAATTTTTAATGAAAAATGAAGTTCTTCGTTATTTTTGAATTGAAAAAGGCCCCTGATGATTTGAGCTATTTCTTTTCTGAAAATAACGCAAGTACTAAGAGCAGTTGCAAAGTGAAGAAGAATAGTCATTTCTTTTCCTGGCTTAAAATTTCCGTTTGGAAATAATTCTTTCACCAATTCAATATGCCCACTACTACTTACGGGTAAAAACTCGGTAAGTCCTTGAACAATTCCAAGGATTATTGCTTGTAATAAATCCATTTATGAAGTGTGAATTATTTTTTTATTCTTTCTGGTTTTACAGTTTCAGATGAATTGTCGATTACCTCGCCATCTTCCTTTCTATAAACTTTAATAATACCAATTAAAACAACCACATACCCTGTCATTACTACGAATGGAGCAAGAGTTAACCTTCTAAAATTAAATATATCATCACTATATTCTGCAGGGTTTTCTGGGTTTCCTCCAGCCATTAATACGTAACCCAGTACAGAAATTAATAATCCAACCACTACTAATATGTAGTTTTTCTTAGTAAAATAGATGTTTTTTTTCATAATAAAGATTTATATAAAGTTAAAATAATTATTGTTTGTATAGTTTGTCTTTGCTTAGTTTCAAATACTTTTTCATTGAGAAATAAGTAGAACCTAAACTCACTACTACTCCAATTCCTGTAATAATTCCAAATATAATGATATTGCTCTCCATGTTTTCTGGTTTGAAAACCAATTCGCTAATGTGTTCGTTATTTTCTAGTAATAAGCTAATTACAATGTAGAATAAAATAGCAAGAAGTGCAGACATAACTCCCTGAACAACAGAATTAATTAAAAAAGGTTTTTTGATAAAACTGTGTTTTGCTCCTACAAATTGCATGGTTCTAATCAAGAATCTTTTAGAGAAAATAGCTAATCGTATTGTGTTGTTTATCAATATAATTGCAATTATTAACAGAATACTACACAATCCTAACCCGTACCAAAGACCATTATAAAGCGTTTCATTTATTGTTTGAAATTGAGATTTACTGTATGAAATATCTGAAACTAAATCTTCGTATTTTTCGTTTACGTTTTGTTCAAATTTTGCTACACTATCCAATTGCGCATATTCTTTTTTGAGGGTAAGATTAATGCTATTTTCAATTGGGACTCCATCCACCATTTCTTCGGCAAACTCTAGTCCTGTATTTTTCTTAAAATTGTCCCAAGCTTCTTCTTTTGGAATGAAAACAATAGAGTTTACACGGTGATCCATGCTTAATTCTTTCTCCACTTTTTTCATTTGGCTTGTTTTGGCGTTGTCTCTAAAGAAAATATCTATTTCAATTTTTTCTTTTTCATTGCCATAGATTTTATCCAATTGCATGATAGCCATACCAAAAATGAGTAGTAGAAAAAGAATAAAAGCCATGCTTATCGTTACGTATAGCGAAGTGGTTTTGTATCTGTTTTTTTTGTACTTACTCATACACAAATGTAAAAAATATAACAAAGGTTTAATAAGTTTGTCTTTCTTTTTTTATAATATTATAATGATTTAACAAACCTATGAGAGAATTACTAACAAAAAAAGCATTAAAAACGAATAGTTATCAGGTTGTGTTAATGTTGGGTGAAGATTATGAATTGCACAAATTATTTTTCAGTTATTATTTCTTTCTTAATAAACGAATTAAGAAAATTAACTTTATTTAAGTTAAGTGCTTTTGTTATTTCTTAGAAATTTATATTACGATTATTGATTTCGTAATTACACTAAATAAAGTCATTATCAATTTGCATTTAGTTATTTATATTCAGTGACTTATCGATATTAATCTGTCTAAACCAAATATGCTAATCATTGACAAGTCCCTTTCTTGTTTATTTCCTTTAAAAACTTAACCTTTGTAGCATCAAAAAAAACCCCATGGCAAGTAACAAAACATCAGAAATAAATATAAATGTAACTACAGACGACAATAACATTCCTTACGAAATGAACTGGACGGCTTCGGATGCAAATATCAAAAACAAAGAGTGTAAAGCAATGATTTTATCGGTATGGGATAAAGAAGACAAAGCGGCAATGCGCATGGATTTGTGGACGAAAGAAATGATGGTAGATGAGATGAAAATGTTTTTTTATCAAACCTTAGTTACTATGGCAGATAATTTTCAGAAAGCGACTGGCGAAGATGAAATCGTGGAAGATTTAAGAGATTATTGTGCTCATTTTGCTGACAAGATGAAACTAGAGCAAATGAAGTAAAACATTTTTGGGTACCTAAAAATGTTTTACTTCCAATTTTTTTGGAGTTTGTAATTTGTTATTTTAAAACCGAAGGTTTTTTCTACCTTTATTCTGTATGAATAACAGGAAAAAAACAATTTTAAACTCTTATTTTACTATCCTTGTCATAGGATTGGTTTCCGTTATTTTCGTAACTCAATTTTCCTGGAAAGGAAATGAAAACAAGGGTTATTCAAGAATAATATCGAGTGATGGAGTAGGATATTATTATTATTTGCCCAACACTTTTTTATCCAATAAAATTGAGCGTCAAACTCCTGACAAACGTTTTTTTAATGAAGTAAATGGAAAGGGTGTCAATAAATATTACGTGGGGACAGCTGTAGCCATGTATCCGTTTTTCGAAATAGGATTTTTATTAGGTCATAAAGGAGAAAAAAACACTGGTTTTGAACCCTCTTACCACAAAGCAATTAGTTTAGCAGGAATTTTTTATTTATTAGGAGGACTTTTATTTCTAAGAGCATTTTTCAGGCAATATAAATTCAAAGAATGGATAATAAGCGTTTCAATTTTGCTATTGTTTTTTGGAACTAATTTAATGGCTTATGCTATTCTTATGCCTTCCATGTCACATATTTATTCCTTCTTTTTTGTTTCGGGATTTTTATATTTTGCGAAGCGCTTTAGTCTTCAAAAAAAGTCTAAGCATCTATTTATTGGAACAGCATTTTTGGCCATGATTATTTTAATTCGTCCTTTAAATGGAATTATTATTTTCGCCTTGCCATTTCTTGCTGGTTCCTGGTTGGCTTTTAAAGAGTTAAGCACAGCTATTTTTAAGCCAAAAAGAGTTCTAGTTAGTTTGGTTATTTTAGGTCCAATTCTTTTTATTCAAGTTTATTTTTGGCATGTGCAATGTGGCGAATGGATTGTTTGGAGCTACGGGAACGAAGGATTTTATTTTCTTAAACCTTACTTGTGGGAAGTGTTATTTAGTTTCAGAAAAGGAGCTTTTGTTTACACGCCTTTATTAATTGTTTCGGTTTTTGGTTTGGTTCTGTTAATCAAAAAAAACAAGTTCCAAGGATGGAGTTTGTTTTTGTTTTTTGTCTTGCTTGTTTACCTAATTAGCTCTTGGTGGAATTGGTATTACGGGCCTTCTTTTGGGCAAAGACCTTTCGTAGAATTTTATGGATTATCAGCTTTATTAATTGCTTTTTCATTTCGTTATATTCAAAAAAATTCGTTTTATATTGCTCTAACTAGCTTTAGTGTTTTGTGTGTATTTCTCAATTTAATACAAACTTTTCAATACCATTCTGGAATCATTTCTTCTTGGGATATGAATGCAAAAAAGTATGGATATACATTTCTTAGAACCGGAGAGCAATATCAAAATTGCTTGGGAGGAAACAATGATATTATGCTATATAATACAAATGAAACATTGATTTATAATAAAACCTTTAATTTTGAATCGAGTGACAATAATTACATAGATTACACTAATTCTGAATTTAATTTCTCCGTTTCAATCTCCGCTAATGATAGTTTTATTACGAAAAGAGGAGTTTATATTTTAGCTAGTTTGAAAAGAAAAGATCTAGCCGTTTCGCGAAAAAATGGCGCTTTGTTTGTAGTAGAAATTTCTGATGAGTTAGGCGAGAAATACCGATACGGAACTTTTCCAGTAAGTGAAATTCCACCAAGAGACACAAACAAATGGACGCAAGAAGAATATTCAATCGAGATTCAAGAAGTTAGAAACGCTACAGATAGAATTAAAATATACATTTGGAATCAAGAAAAACAACCTTTTTTGATTGATGATGTTGAAATAAAGATTTTTGCAATTGAATAAATTAATTTATTTCAATAGAATTCACAACACTCATAAATTGATCTTGGTATTCATCAAAAGTATTTTGAAGAGCAGAACAATTTACAACATAGGAAGTTTCATCTTTGTGAGTTACAAAAAGATTTGCAGTTAATGGGTAGCTTTCAAAAATATAATTGAATTTCACTGTTTTAAAAACCCTATTGATAATAGTTATTTCACCTGGGTCTTCTGTTCTGTCTAACTTATCAAACATCTCCTCAACAGCATTAAGATTCATAGAGAAAAACTCTTTTAAACTAAGCCCGTTAGTTTCTCCAATTACAATATTCATCATCTCTTGAAATAAATCATTAGAGTCTGTTGGAGATAAAATATATAAAATTTTATTCATTGTATCTGTTTGTATCTCCCATGATTTTGGATAATTAAAAGAAATGTTTAGTGCATCATTTGAATAAATATTTTCGTGTAATTCATTATTAGTAATTAGTTCTTTATCTTCTGAACTATATCTAATTGACTTCTTTTCTGAAGTGGTCTCACAAGAAATAAGTATTGTGAGAAATATTAATGGAGCTATTAAGTTTTTCATTCACAAATATAAATGATATTTTCGGTTAATATAAAAAGAATACTTTCTTAAGAAGGATATATAAAAAGATGTCGTCTAAAAAAAAGTTAGAGGAGATTATTGATTAAAAAAACAGGATAAATGAATAAAATAAATAAAATTGCACTGATAGTTATTACACTGTCGTTTATTGGTTTAAAATCGTTCTCACAAGATGGAGAAACAATAGTTGTAAATGATTTCGAAACTTGGACAAAAGCGGGTCTAAAGTTAAAGTTAGACAAAAAATGGTCATTTGGATTGGAGCAACAATTGAGATTAGATTCAAACTCTACTGAAGTTGAGGCTTATTTCACTGAATTTAACGCACAATATAAAACTGAAATGGGATTAGTTTTTGGAGGTGGATTTAGATTTATTAGAGAAAATGATAATGAAGGAAAAAGACAAGGTTATGAAAATCACATCCGTTTTAATTTTGACCTGGGTTATAAACACTCTATAAAAAGATTAAAGCTTAGATATAGAGTTAGATTTCAAACTAAGAATGAATTAGGGAAATCAAAAGACGAGGGTGATTATGCAAATAACCATTTGAGATTGAAATTAGGAGGAGAGTACAATATTAAAAAATGGAAATTTGACCCAAAAATATCGGTAGAACTCTTTCATCATATGGAAGAGGGAGAAGAAAATGGATTGGATAAATTCAGAGCAACAATAGGGACATCTTATGATTTGAAAAAATATGGTGATTTAGGACTTTTTTATAGATTAGAAAGAGAATTGAATCCTACTTATATAGATTATCCAAAGATATCATACATAGTTGGTCTCAGTTATATTTATACAATTAAATTAAATTAAAATGAAACTAGTACAAAGTAAAACTATAGGAGTTTTAATCCTTATTGGGTTAGCATATTCTTGTAGAAAAGAAGTGTTTATTTCTGATGATTCAATCAGACCAGACGGTTGGACTACTGAGACTCATTCTAACTATGTTGCGCCTAATTATGAAGTTGTATTTGAAGAAAATAAAGTTCATAAAATTCATATTATTTTCACTTCAGAAGATTGGCAAGCAATGCAAACCGACTTAGCAGATGTTCAAGGTGGCGGAGGACCGGGAGGAGGATTTCCTGATCAAACGCCAGAATATTTTAAGGCAGATTTTTTTTACGACAATTTGGAATGGTTTAACGTAGGAGTTCGCTATAAAGGAAATTCAAGTTTAAGAGCTAATAATGGGAAACTACCATTTAGATTCCAATTTGATAAATTTGAAGATGAATACCCTGAGATTAATAATCAAAGGTTCTATGGATTCAAAGAATTAGCAATGAGTAGCGCATATAAAGATCAATCTTTAATGAGAGAAAAAACCGCTAGCGATATCTTTAGGCATTATGGAGTTCCTGCAACACGAACTGCATTTTATGAAATATACATTGATAAAGGAACTGGCTCTTACCAATATTTTGGTTTGTACACAATGAATGAAGTCGTTTTCGATTCATTTTTAAATAATTATTTTGGAAGTGAATCAGGAAATTGTTACAAGCCAGACGGAGATGGAGCAAAATTTTCTGTAACAGGATTTAGTTTAGCTGATTTTGAGAAGAAAACTAACGAAGCTACAGGAAGAGATGACATTCAAGCAATGTATGATGCACTGCATGCACCAACTAGAACATCTGACCCTACAGCTTGGAAAACAGGACTTGAAGCAACTTTTGATGTTGATGGTTTTTTGAAATACTTAGCAGTAAATAATACGATTCAAAATTGGGATACTTACGGAGTCATGACTCATAATTATTACCTATATAACGATCCGGCTATTGGTAAGTTAAAATGGATTGTTTGGGACAATAACGAAGCTTTAAGTGATAACAGAAGAGCTATTCCTCTTGCAATGAATACAACTGGTACAGATTGGCCTTTGATTAACTATTTAATCAACAATAGTGATTATGAAATAACTTATAAAGCTTACGTAAAGAGTTTTGCCAATTCAACATTTGCTTCAAGTAGAATGAGCGGAATTTACAGTACTCAACAAACATTATTGACTACTTCTGCAACAAATGAAGAAACGGGATATACTCATATAACTGGTGGTTTAGGAGGTTTTACTTCTGCAGTTAGTACATTACTAAGCCATAACTCAACTAGAATTACTGCAGCAAATGTTTACGCTCCTTAATTTTTATTAAATTCATCTTATGAAAAACATTAAAATATTTACCGCAGTTATATTAATTACAATTGCTTACTCCTGTAGAAAAGAAGTACTTATTCCTGGAGAAAGTAATAGTGATAGACCTGCAGATTGGACTACAGAAACTCATTCTAATAATATAGATCCCAATTATGATGTAGTTTTTAATCAAACTCAAGTAAACAAAATACACATTGTATTTACTAGCCAAGAATGGGCTGATATGCAAACAAACCTTCAGACAGTAAAAAATGGAGGTTACAGAGATGAACCTGCTTACTTCCCTGTAGATTTTTATTTTAATGGGAAACAATGGTATGAAGTAGGAATTAGATACAAAGGTAATTCTAGTTTGAAGAGTGCAAATTCAGGTAAACTACCGTTTAAACTCAATTTTGACGTATTTGAAGACGTATTTCCTGAAATAAATAACCAAAGGTTTTATGGATTTAAGAAATTAGCAATGGGGAGTGGTTACAAAGATTTATCCTTGATGAGAGATAAAACTGCAGCAGATGTTTTTAGGCATTTTGGAGTGCCAGCAACCCGTTCTTCTTTTTATGAGGTATACATTGACAGAGGAGATGGAACTTATCAATATTTTGGTTCTTATACCATGAATGAAGTAGTAGAAGATACTTTTTTGAAAAGCTTTTTTGGAAATGAATCAGGAAACTGTTATAAGCCAGACGGACAAGGGGCAAAATTTTCTTCAGGTAGTTTTGTAACTTCTAGCTTTCCTAATAAAACAAACGAATTAGGAGATTTTAGTGACGTACAGGGACTGTATGACGCAATACATGCTACAACCAGAACTTCAAATCCTACGGCATGGAAAGCAGGACTAGAAGCTGTATTTGATGTAGATGGGTTTTTGAAATATTTGGCAGCTATGAATACAATCCAAAATTGGGATTGTTACGGAAATGCTCCACATAATTATTATTTATACAATGATCCAAACATGGGAAAGTTGAGGTGGATTGTTTGGGATTGTAATTTGGCTTTTGCTCCGGGAAGTGGAGGTAGAACCTCACTAACTTTTGATATGAATGAAGTTTCAACTCAATGGCCACTAATAAACTATGTAATTGATAATTTAGCGTATAAAGCAACTTATAAATCGTATGTAAAAGATTTTTATAGTACTTCATTTGCAACTAGCAGAATGAATTCAATTATTTCTTCTCAACAATCTTTATTAACAACATCTGCAAGTAATGAGGAAGCTAGCTATACTTTCTTGACTGGAGGAGTAGGTAGTTTTAATTCTGCCGCAAGTGATTTAATAAATCACTGTGCAACCAGAGTTTCTGATGCCAGTATTTATGCTCCTTGACAAAAAAACAAGACAAAAGCAAAAGCTGAATTGGATTAATTTCTAATTCAGCTTTTCTTTTAAATACTGAGCTGTATACGATTTTTTATTTTTAGCTAATTGCTCAGGAGTTCCCTCAAAAACTATATTCCCTCCAGTTTCTCCACCTCCAGGACCCAAATCTATTACCCAGTCGGCACATTTTATTACTTCAATGTTGTGTTCAATTACAAGCAATGAATTTCCTTTATCAATCAAAGCATAAAAGGCTTTCAATAGTTTTTGAATGTCTTCAAAATGTAAACCAGTTGTCGGTTCATCAAAAATAAATAACGTTCTCTTTTCAGATTTTTCTTTCACTAAAAACGAAGCCAATTTTATTCTTTGTGCTTCACCTCCAGAAAGTGTATTGGATGATTGTCCCATTTTTAAATATCCTAATCCTACATCTTGCAAAGGTTTTAATTTTAAAGCAATTTTTTTACCGTATTTATTATCAGTATTCGAAAAGAATTCAATTGCATCTTCAATAGTTAATTCAAGGATATCGAAAATACTTTTTTCTTGAAATTTTATTTCCAAAACTTCTTGTTTAAAACGCTTTCCCTTACACTCGTCACAAGTAAGAGAAATATCAGCCATAAACTGCATATTTACTTTTATTGTCCCATCTCCTGAGCACGACTCACACCTTCCTCCTTCGGTATTGAAAGAAAAATGTTTTGGTTTGTAACCATTCACTTTCGAATGGTTTAAATTACTGTATAAAGCCCTTATTTCGTCATAAGCTTTTACGTAAGTCGCAGGATTAGAACGGGAAGATTTCCCTATTGGATTTTGGTCAATGAATTCTATTTCATCAATGTGATCAACGTCCCCCTCCATTTTTATAAAGTCACCTGTTTTTTGAGCATGTCCTCCTTTTGTTTTCTTAAGAGCAGGGTAAATTATTTGTTTTATCAAAGAAGATTTTCCACTACCACTTACTCCAGTAATTGCCGAAAATATATTAAGAGGAATCTTAACGTCAATTCCTTTCAAGTTGTTTTCTCTGCAGCCAAGAAATGAAATACTTCTTGTACTTTTCTTTCTTTCTAATGGAACTTCAATTTTTTTTCTTCCCGTTAAATAATCAGAAGTTAAACTAGCAGTAGAGTTTATTAATTGTTTATGATTTCCATGAAATACAACTTCACCCCCGTGAGTTCCTGCCATAGGCCCCATGTCAATGATTTCATCTGCTATGCGCATAATATCTTCGTCATGCTCCACCACAATTACCGTATTTCCAATATCTCGCAAAGATTCCAGTACTTTAATTAGTCTTTCAGTATCGCGAGAATGCAATCCAATACTCGGTTCATCTAAAATATACATAGAACCCACCAAACTACTCCCTAGAGAAGTTGCCAAGTTTATTCTTTGTGATTCGCCTCCAGAAAGAGTTTGCGAAAGTCTGTTTAAAGTCAAATAACCCAATCCTACATCTAATAAAAATTGAAGCCTTTGATTAATTTCTACTAAGATTCTTTTTGCAATTTTTTCTTCTCTTTCGGTCAATTTTAATTCACTGAAAAAAGAAGCGCATTTCTCAAGAGAAATATCAATTAAATCTGAAAGAGTTACGCTACTTATTTTGATGTATTCCGTTTCTGGTTTTAGCCTTTTTCCGTTACAAGTAGTACAAGTAGTTTTTCCTCTATACCTGCTTAGCATTATCCTGTATTGAATCTTATAAGATTGAGACTCTACAAATTGAAAAAATTCTGAAATACCTTTAAAATATTTATTACCAGTCCAAAGAAGTTTTTTTTGAGCAGCAGTTAAATCGTAATATGCTTTGTGGATTGGGAAATCAAAATGATGTGATTTGGCAATCAACTCTTTACTCCATTCACTCATTTTCTCCCCTTTCCAGCAAAAAATTGCTTCTTCAAAAATCGATAAATTTTTATCTGGAATTACCAAATCTTCATCTATCCCAATAGTTTGTCCATAACCTTCGCAAGTTGGGCAAGCACCAAGAGGATTATTGAAACTGAATGTATGTGGATTGGGTTCAGAAAACAAAATTCCGTCCAATTCAAACTTGCTAGAAAAAATTCTATTTACTGTGTCTTCCCCTCTAACTTCCACTTCGCAAGTTCCGTTACTTTCTTGAAAAGCCATTTCTATAGAATCATAGATTCTAGCGTTATTTTCTTCGTTTTCTTTGTCAATAGAAATTCTATCCATTACAATTTTTATCGAATCAAATTCCGCAGGAGGATTTTCAATCACATCAGCAATCATTCTTGTTTCTCCGTCTATTTCTACCCTATTAAACCCTTCCGTTTGAATATTGGAAAGGTATAAGGCCAACTTGTCTTGTTCCTCAATTTTTAATTCTGCAAGTATGATAGCTTTGGTTCCGTTAGGAAATTCATTCAAGTAATTAAGCACATCATCTCCTGTGTCTTTTTTCACTTCATTTCCAGATATTGGCGAAATTGTCCTTCCAATTCTAGCAAATAATAGTTTTAAATAATCATAAACCTCTGTAGTTGTACCTACCGTAGATCTTGGGTTTCTTGAATTTACTTTTTGCTCAATTGCAATGGCTGGAGCAATTCCTTTAATGAAATCTACTTCTGGTTTTTCTAATTTTCCTAAAAATTGACGTGCATAAGAAGATAAACTCTCAATGTATCTTCTTTGCCCTTCGGCATATAAAGTGTCAAAAGCCAAGGACGATTTCCCCGAACCCGAAAGTCCAGTGATTACAGTTAATTTGTTTTTGGTAATTTTGAGTTCAACATTTTTTAAGTTGTGAACTTTTGCACCTTTAATATGGATAAAATCTGATTTCGTAATACTCACTTTATAATCTTTTTTTTTCGAAATTTTGATTCAAAATTCGATTTTAAAGGTAATTATTCTTGAGATAAACAATCTTATAATGAAGAGATACTTTTAAATTTATTATTTTGGCGAAAGAACAAATCAAAATGAAGTATTTATTTTTAGTGAGGCACGCAAAATCTGACTGGGCAAACATTGGTTTGTCTGATTTTGAAAGGCCTTTGAACGAAAGAGGAAATAGAGATAAAGGGATAATGGGCAAAAGACTGAAAGAGAAATCTATCGAGTTAGACTCATTTATATCAAGTTCTGCTAAACGAACGACTCAAACCAGTATGGCTTTGGCTAAAGAGATGAATTTTCCGACATGAGAAATTAAATTTTCCAAAGAAATTTATCATGCATCACTCTCAGTAATGCTTTCTTTTATTAATAAAACAGAGAATAAAAATAACACGATAATGTTGGTAGGGCATAATCCTGGGACATCAATGTTGTGCGATTATTTATGTAATTATTCGGTAGATTTTCCAACTTTAGGGATTGCAAAAATCTGTTTTGAAACTGAAGATTGGCGCGAGGTTTCTGCTCAGACAGGAACGCTTGAATGGTTTGATTTTCCTAAAAAATAGCTATTAGTGTTTTGTAAAAAAATATATTTTTAATTCAACTTGATTGCCATAGAAATCGAGTTGTTGCTCTTTTTTTCTTGAAGTATTTATTGCTTTTGAAAAATTGTAACCAATACTTAGTCCGATATTTCTTACAATTTTTATTTTCGCTCCAACCCCCATTAATGGTTGAACAAAAAAACCTTTAAACTCTTCATTTTTAGAAATATCATACGTTCTAGATCCAACTATTTGTTCTCCATATATTATATAAGAAACATTTAATCCACCCTTTACAAATAGATTGAAGTCCGAAAGAAGTAGCGAATTGTTCCTAGAAAAATTAAAAGTAGAAAATTTAAAAAAATTGTAATTAATTACATTTTGTATCCCAATGTAACTTGTTTCCCAAGAATAGAAGTGACGATCTATGGTAGCTTTGGAGTTAAATTGCGAAAGAGTTATACCTACTTCATAGTTAAGATGTTGATTTCTGTTTAGAGCAAATACTCCGCCAACTTCAAAAAAGTTACCTAGTCCTCTTTTGAGTTCGTCAATTGACTCACCTTCAGAATTTGTATAATCATAACCGGTAATTGTTTTTCCAAAAGTAAAAAATACTCCTTGAGAAAACATGCAATTAAAAAAAAGAAAAAAAAATGAAGTTGAAATAATATTTTTTGTCATTTTAGGTTTTAATATTTTTACAAAAGTACTCGTTTTTGTTTTAAACGACTAATTTAAGTTTACATTTGTGGGAAATAGGGATTTAAAAAAAGAGGTTATTAACACGTGAAAATATATGAATTCTAAAAGTGTATTTTTTGTTTTATTTTTATTTTTTATTTTTGGAGTGAATTCTAATTTTTTTTCTCAGGCTAAATCGAATCTCATTATTGCAAGATCAACCCTTGGTTCTTCTTGTGTAAATAATCGAATTCCTAGTAATTTCAATCAAAAAAAAGTGTTGCAAAGTATAGGTCAATCGAGTGTAATTGGAACTTTCAAAAATAATTCAAAAACATTTTGTCAAGGCTATATTCAACCTTTATTTTTTTTAAACTTAGAGAATGTAAGTAATGATTTAGAATTAGAGGCAACCTTATTTCCCAATCCTTTTATTTCGTATTTTACGATTCAATTTGAAGAAATCATTAATACAGAAATAAATTTAGAGATTTATGATTTATTTGGAAGAAGAATTTTCAGCAAGATTTATGAAAAGAATCAAAACATTACTATTTCAAATTGGTATAATAGTATTTCTTCAAGTTTTACAGTGAAAGTAACAGCTAATAAAAAACTATTCACTTCAAAATTAATCAATATAGAATAATGACTATTTCTAAATATTGAAAATCTAACTTATAACTAAATTAAAATTTCATGAAAAATCATTTAAACAAACTCAGTTTTATATTATTATTCTGTATAACGACACTAAACTTTTATTGTCAAACAGACGGCTTTAGTTATCAGGCGGTTATTCTTGATCCTTCTCAAGAAAAGTTGGAACTTCCAGGAGTTGATGATCCTTACGCATTTTTAATTGATAAAGCTTTAGATATGAGGTTCACTATTACAAACTCTAATGGTGTAACTGAGTACCAAGAGATTCATTCTACAAAAACTGATAATTTTGGAATGGTAAATTTAATTATTGGAAACGGATCACCAACTTTGGGTGTATTTACAGAGATTTTTTGGGATGGAAAGCCAAAAGAATTTTTAGTTGAAGTTAAGATTGAATCATATTTTGATCCAATGAGTAATCAAGATTTGTTGTATATTCCATATGCTCTTCACAGAGAATTAATAGCTACAAAGACTACTAATTTATTCGATTCTTTAATAGTAAATTCTGGAAGTCCAAGTTTGTTGTCAGGTATTCTAACAGTAGATGGAGCGACAAATTTAAACAATACTTTATCTGTTAATAATGGAAGCTTAACTACTTTGACAGGAGACTTGATTGTAGATGGTACAACAAATCTTAATAGCTCCCTTACCGTAAATAACAACAGCCCAACTTTTCTTACAGGTTCGTTAACAGTAGATGGAGCGACAAATTTAAATAATACTTTATCTGTTAATAATGGAAGCTTAACTGCTTTGACAGGAGATTTGATTGTAGATGGTATAACAAACCTGAATGATTCTCTTACAGTAAATAACAACAGCCCAACTTCTCTTACAGGTTCGTTAACAGTGGATGGAGCGACAAATTTAAATAATACTTTATCCGTTAATAACGGAAGTTTAACTACTTTGACAGGAGACTTAATTGTAGATGGTACAACAAATCTTAATAGTTCCCTTACCGTAAATAATAACAGCCCAACTTCTCTTACAGGTTCGTTAACAGTGAATGCAGCAACCAACTTGAACAATTCATTTAATGTTAATAACGGAAGCCCTTCTGTTTTATCAGGAACCCTAGTTGTAGCGAATCAGACAAACTTACAAGATGATTTACAGGTAGATGGGCAAGTTACAATTACTGCTAATCTAGCTGGTGGCCAAGCTAACTATGCAGCATATCCATTGAGAGTTGAAGGAAGTGCGCAAGGAATTGCAATAAAATTAGCTGCAGGAACGCCAACCAACAATAATAATTTTATCACATTTTTTAATTCATCTAATAGTGCTATTGGCAGAATTGAGGGAGAAACTGCTGCTGAAGCACTATTAACTCCAGAAAACATTTTTGAAAACGCTATGTTAGTTGCAGAAGAAATAAAAGCTGTTGTCAATGTAGGTACTTCTTTTATTCCTGTGGTTGTCGCTGGATTAGGTGCATCAACAGGTCCTTGTGGAGCATGTATTGCTGCTGCGGCAGCAGATCTTGTACTTACTACAGCAAACTTAGTCGCATTTAATGCATTTATGATAGCAAATTTAGGGGTTACTTATCAGTCTGGATCAGCAGATTATGCAGAGTGGCTAGAAAGAAGGAATCCAAATGAAAAAATTGTTGCGGGAGAAATAGTTGGAGTAAAAGCTGGAAAAATTTCAAAATACACTAAAGATGCTAACCAATTCATGGCGATTTCAACAAAACCAGCAATCTTAGGAAATATGCCCGAAGATGGAAAGACTCATTTATATAATAAAGTAGCTTTTATGGGGCAAATACCTGTTAGAGTAAAAGGAATGGTGTTTGCGGGAGATTATATTTTACCTTCTGGAAATGATGATGGTGTTGGAAAGGCAGTGTCATCAGACAAGATTACAGCTAAGGAATATAAATATATTGTAGGAATTGCTTGGTCTGACGCTCTTGCCGAAAGCACTGACATTTCTTTTGTTAATATGGCTATTGGTTTAAACCCCAACTCTGTTGCCCAATTTATTGAGAAACAAGAGGAAAGAATAATACAATTAGAAGAAAAATTTAATTCACTAGAAAACAGATTGCTTTCTCTAGAAGTCGGAGGAGAAGAAACCAAATCTCCTTTAAATAATTCGAATGAATCATTAACACAAAAAAAGAAGGTAATTAAAAAGGCTCTTCCAATACTAGCAGAAAGTAATATGCCTTCAGAGTTATCAGATGAAGTGATGGAAGAAGCCATTAAATATCTCTCTAATTCTTATAAAGAGCTAGGTATAGACGTTACAAATCACCCAGGATTAAATAAATTATTTAATGACTCTGAATACCAAAAAATAATACTAAAAGAAACTCAGGAGAAATATAAAAAAATCTACAAAGCAATGAATTCAAAATAATCTACGAATTTATTTCATATAAAAAAGTTAATAAAATTTCATTGTATTAATTGTTTCCAGTTCATTTTTTAAAACTTTTTATATTAAAAAAAATGTTTTTTTACAAAGGTTCAACTTTTTTACTATATTGGGCTCAACAATAAAATTATATAATGTCAGAAAAAATAAAATTTCAAAAAGAAATACCTATTAAAACATCTATAGGGATTCTCTATGATATGCTGACAACTCCTAGCGGATTGTCGGATTGGTTTTGTGATGATGTAAATATCGATAGCGAGATTTACACGTTCTTTTGGGAGGGATCTCAAGAAAAAGCAGAATTGATAAGACAAAGTAAAAACGAATTTATCCGATTCAAATGGGTGGAAGATGAAGATCCTACAACTTATTTTGAATTAAGAATAAAAATTGATGGAATTACGAAAGACGTAGCTCTTGAAGTAACCGACTTTGCAGATAGTGAGGAAGAGGCAGAAGAAGATACCTTAGTTTGGGAAAGTCAAATCAATGATTTGAAAAGAGTTATTGGTGCTTAAGCAATAATTACACAATTTTATAGTTAAAGTTTTATGTTGAAGAAACTCGATTGGTTCATCATAAAGTCCTACATAATACCGTTTATCGTTACATTTTTCATTGCGGAATTTGTATTGATAATACAGTTTATGTACGTATACCTAGACGACCTTGTTGGAAAGGGAGTTGGAGTAAGCGTGTTCTCGGAACTCATGTTTTATATTTTTCTTGAAGTTGTTCCCATTGCTTTGCCTTTGGCTATTCTGTTGTCATCCATTATGACAATGGGCAATTTAGGTGAAAAGAATGAGCTCACAGCCATGAAAGCAGCTGGTGTTTCTCTATTGAGAGTAATGCGTCCTTTGTTTTTTGTAATGATTATGCTAGCTGGAGTTTCTTTTTATTTTTCTAATTATGTTTGGGGGAAAGCCTATTTGAGTAAGAAAATACTGATTACCGACATGACAAACAAAAAATTGTCATTGGTGCTCAAAGAAGGAGTGTTTTTTAATGAAATAGATCATTATAGCATCCGAGCAAAAAGGATAGATAAAGAATCTAATGAATTAGGAGATGTCCTTATTTTTCAGCATAATCCTACTTTCAAATACCGAAAAGTAATACGAGCGGAAAGAGGAGAAATGCGAAAATCGGATGATGGAGAAAACCTGGTATTAACTCTTTATAATGGCGAGATTAATGAGGTAATTAACCCCAATGCCAATGCCATGGAGAAAGAAAGTGTATTTCCTCATCAACAAATTGTATTTAAAGAAACGACCCAAAAAATTGACATTTCATCCTTGAGTCTTAATAGAACTGCCGAAGAAGATTACCAAGACCAACCTATGTTATTACCTGTTTTTGAACTGACCAAAGTGGTAGATTCCTTACAGGGCAGTTACGATACTATTAAAAGAAGTTTGTTGAGTTATTACAACAACTCCATTACAGCATTGAGAGAAAGTAATAACTACGAATTGGATACTATGTCAATCTATGTATTCGAATTGGATTCTTTATTGCCACAAGAAAGAAAAGTAGTGCTTGCAAATGCCAGAAACAGATTAGAAAACTCTATTAATTACTTGGAAAACAGAAGTTCTGACTTTAATAATAGAGCAAAATACAAAGCAAAAGTAGAGGTAGCTTGGCATAAAAAATTTACCTTATCCTTGTCGTGTATTATCTTGTTTTTTGTAGGAGCACCCTTAGGAGCAATTGTAAAAAAAGGAGGAGTAGGAATCCCAATTGCTGTTGCCATAGCCTTGTTTATTGTGTATTACATTATTTCTATCACAGGAGAAAAATTAGCAACTAACTTAGTGCTGCCAACTTACATTGGAATGTGGCTCAGTTCAATGGTTTTAATTCCTTTGGGAGCATTATTAACGTATCAAGCCGTAACAGAATCTAAAATTTTAGGTTTTGAACAATGGGGAAATTTCTTTAAAATAATAGTCAAGAAAATCACAAGTGTTCTTTTTAAGAAGAAAGATTAATAGAATCTATTTTATTACTTTCTTCTTAGAATGATAAATCTCTATCGCAATAATTATCGCAAAGCAAGTCCAAACTGGTACAGAGGCTTTGTCGGTATCTAAATAATTGTTGAGCACTCCGTGAATGAAATAAGAAACTAAAGCTAGAATAACAGAAAGTAATAATGTCTTTAATTCTCTATCATCTAGTTTTATATAAAGCATAGAGGCTTTATAAAACACAAAGAAAAGCATGGCTAAGAAAGCAATTAGGCCAACAATTCCCATTTCTGCAAGTGCACCTAGATACTCACTGTGAGCATTTCCCTTATTTCCAAAATTGGTACTAATTACTGTTCTCTCGCTCGAGTGCTGAAATGGGGCGTATTCAAAAGCATAAGTTCCTGGTCCCCATCCAAAAATTGGTCGTTCCTCAAACATACGAATAGCACAATTCCATCTATTTATTCGTTCTAAGTTAGAGGCATCTGTCGATACATTGGAGATAGACTCAATGTGTTTGGAAATGTTTTCGGAAGAGTCGGTTTTGTTTTTCCCTAAGGCAATAGAAATATCTGTGTAATATTGGTAGCCTAAAAAACCACCAAATATTCCCAAAAGCATCACGTATTTGAAATTTATTTTGAATCGAAATAAAGTCCAAACTCCCAAGGCAGCAACTAAACTTACCCAAGCCGCTCTAGTGTAAGAATAAATTAACCCCACACTTAGAATAGTTAAAATTAGGATTAACATGTATTGAATTAGTGCTGAATTCTTCTTCCTGAAAAGTAATCCTATGGTTAGAGGAATATAAAAAGCTACAATCGCCCCATACGAAGTGTGGTCTTTGTAAAATGGGGACATAATCCAGTGAGCAGATTTTTGGTCAAATCCCCAGCTGTAATGCCTAATAAGAGTAATTGAAACAACTAAAGCAAGAGAACCCAAATACAGCCAAATTACATTATACATATTTTCTTTTTCTTTGAAAAGAGTAATCATGTAAAAGAAAAGCGGAATAACAAACCAAAGTTTAGCTATTAAATATTTTAGCGAAATAACAATCGTAGAACTAGTAATTACGGTAATCGACATCCAGCATAAATAGAAAACGACTGCTATTGTAATGGGATGACTTACAAGCGCTTTGTCGTAATTTCCTCGTTTGATAAAGCGAATACTTAGAATTATCATCAACCCAAATAGAATGGGTTCTGTGGGTAAATAAAACCCGATATTACCGATAGAGAGACTCTCTAAATTAAGAGAGAAAGGGGTAAAAAGAATTACAAAAAACAGTAATTCTTTAGTCTTATAAAAACTAAAATAAACTACGCTTAGCGCAAGAGGTAAAAATGCAAAAGCGTAAATTTCATGGTATATAAAACAGCCATTCAGTGCTATAAATAGAATGCTGAACAGTAGAATTAACGTGTTATATCTCAAGTTGGATTTTAACACAATTTTTTTAGGATTCTTTGCTCTGGAGGTCTTTTAATTTTTCAAAAACCAACAATAAGATAATTGAAAACAAGAAAGTAGAAATGGTAGAAACGACTACAATTAGCCATCTTATAGGATAAGCTTTTTTCTCTGCAGGATAAGCTTTTTCTACTGTAAATTTGTGAGAGAAAGTTGAGGTAGCATCAGATTTTAATTGCTCATAAACAGCATTTTTTGTTGAAAGACGTAAGTTCATGTATTCCAATCGATCTTCAAAATTTGAGTATATACTCCCGTATTTATCTGTTGCAAGAATTTTACTTTTAATAATTTTTCGAGTTTCACCATCTTTTGCACTTGCAATTGCAGTAATCAAAGTAGGTCTAGTTTCTTGATCGACAACTCCCATCTTGTTTAATTTAGCAAGAGAATCAACAATCATTTCAATTTCAGCTTTCAGTTTATTTCTTTCGTGTTCAGCCACTTCTAGTGCTTCACCTGATCTTTCGTTAATCATTCGATTTTTTGAACCGTCATAAAACATACTGATGTCATTGGCGATATCAGCTGCCATTTTTGGGTCTTTGTCCATTACCTCAATCAATACCGAACCATATTTTGTTCTGGCAAACGAAACATTACCTGCATAAGTTTTATTAAGTGCAGTGTTTTTTAGGCTGCTATTTGAATCAATTCCATAATGCTCCAATAAGTTATATTTACTTACAATTTGGTTTCTTATTTCTGCCGATTGCAACACTTGTATCATTTGTTCTGCTTGTTGTTCTGCTCCAAATGTAGCGGCACTTTGGTCGGGGTCTACAATATCGGTAAATGCTACTGTACTTGACATTGCAGGGTATAAGGTAACCCCGGATTTGAATTTTTCTTCTATCATGTAAGAATAAATTATAGCGGCAATTGCTGCAATAATTGTGATAAGAATTACTAGTTTTCTTTTGTTCCAGATAAACTGTAATAAGTCTTCTGCATGATTGTTTTCTTTAGTTATCATAGAGTGGCAAAAATTTTAATAAGTTGGGCAAAATTACTAATATCTTCTACAATTGAGAAATTATTTAGTAATAACGAAGGATTTCTTGTATTATTAGCATTCAGTAAGATAAATAAGTCGTGATTTTCTTATCTTCGTTTCAATAGATAAAACTACTAAAAATATGAAAATTATTGTGCCAATGGCAGGAAGAGGATCTAGATTAAGACCTCATACACTTACAGTCCCAAAACCATTACTACCAGTAGCAGGAAAGCCAATTGTACAAAGGCTTGTGGAAGACATTGCTAAAGTAAGTGATGAAAATATAGACGAAATAGCATTCATAATTGGAGATTTTGGAACAGAAACAGAAGAACAATTAAAAGAGATTGCAAAAAGCCTAGGAGCAAAAGGAAGCGTGTATCACCAAGATGAAGCTTTAGGAACAGCCCATGCAATTTTATGTGCTAAAGATTCACTAGAAGGAAATGTAGTTGTTGCCTTTGCAGATACTTTGTTTAGAGCTGATTTTAAGTTGGACACAGAAAATGATGGAATTATTTGGGTGAACCAAATTGATAATCCAAGTGCATTTGGTGTTGTAAAATTAGACGAAGAAGGAACAATCACGGATTTTGTAGAGAAACCAAAGGAATTTGTTTCTGATTTGGCAATTATTGGAATTTATTATTTCAAGAGTGGAGAAAAATTAAGAAATGAATTGCAGTATTTAATTGATAATGATATTCGTGAAAATGGAGAGTATCAAATTACTAATGCTTTAGAAAACATGAAGCAAAAGGGAGCTAAATTCAAAACAGGCCAAGTTACTGCATGGATGGATTGTGGAAACAAAAATGTGACGGTAGAGACAAACCAAAGAGTTTTGGCTTTTGAAGGAAAGAATATTATTGAAGGAAACTATACAAATGAAAACTCGGTCATAATAGAGCCTTGTTTTATTGGAGAAAATGTAGTGTTAAAAAATACTATAATTGGCCCTCACGTTTCTGTTGGGAACAATACTACGATAGAGAACTCTGTTATAGAAAACAGTATTATTCAAAATGAAACTTTTATTTGTAATGGCAACTTCAAAAACTCTATGATAGGAAACAAAGTGAATTTCCAAGGTAAGGCTCAGGACTTAAGCATAGGAGATTATACTGAAATGAAAAACTAACTATGCGTAAATTTACGACATTACTATTTATATCGTTATTGTTTTTTTCTTGTAAGACAAACAAGGAAGTTATAAACAAGACACTAACATCAAGCGAAGTAGAGAGAGGTAGATTTGCAGATTTGTACATCAAGGCTACGAATTTGGCTATGCTTGAAAACACAGATAAAGCCATTATGTTGTATGAACAATGCAAGGAGCTTAGACCAAAAAATGCATCAACTTATTACGAATTGTCAAGGTTATATGCATTGAAAAGAAATGCTGGACTAGCCTATAAAAATGCAGAAAGGGCTTACGAAATAAATCCATCAAATAAATGGTATTTATTGCAAAGAGCAATTGTATTAAAAGCAACTAGCCAAAATAAAAAAGCAATTGAAGCCTACGAAGACTTAATAAAATTAGACAAGAAAAACCTATCAGCTTTATATGAATTGGCACAATTGTACCAAGTTAGTGAGATGCCAAAAAAAGCAGCAGAAACTTTATCTCGAATTGAAACCATTAGCGGTAAGAATCCTCAACTGAGTTACCAAAAATACATGCTATTGATGGATGCAGGAGAAGAGACAGATGCATTGAAGGAAATTTCTTCTTTATTGAAACAAAGTCCCGAGAATGGGATGGGGAATTTGGCAATGGCTCAGTATTACGAGAAAAAAGGAGAGGAGGAAAAGGTGTTTGATAAAATGGTCTTTGTATTTGAAGACGCTGGAATAAGAACCGATACCAAGCTTAATATTTTGATGGATTATATAACTAAATCCAAAGGTGATACAAAGAAACAAAAGGAAACGGAAAAGTTAATTGCCACAATGAAAAGAGTAAACCCTAAAGACGTGGAATCGTATGTGGCAGCAGGGGATTATTATTTAAGTAAGAAAGAAACAAAAAAGGCAAATGAAAACTACGAACAAGCTTTAGAGTTTTCTACTAACTCTTACCCTATTTACATGCAATTGTTGGAAAATGAATTCAATGAGAAAAATTATTCAAAAGTTATAGAATACGCTACAAATGCAATAGAACTATACCCAACACAACCTGTTTTGTTTTTGTACAAAGGAATGGGATACAAAGAACGCAAAGACTTTGTGAATGCTGTTTCTTCATTTAAAATGGGAGCAGGCATTTTAGTAGATGATGAAAAATTAGAATTTGAGTTTTATTCTAAACTAGGAGAAACTTATAACGATCAGAAAGATTATTTAAACTCGGATAAATATTTTGAAAAAGCTTTAAATGTAAATGGACTAGAGCCATTTATGTTAAATAACTACAGTTATTACTTATCGTTAAGAAAAGATAAGCTTGAAAAAGCCGCCGAACTTTCGAAGAAATCGAATAACATTTATCCAAAAAATGCTTCATTTAACGATACGTATGGGTGGATTTTGTTTCAGCAAGAGAAATTTGAAGAAGCGGAAATTTGGCTAAAAAAATCGATTGAAAACGGAGGGAATCTGAGTGGCACGGTATTGGAACATTATGGAGATGTGATGATACAATTAAACAAAGAATCAGAAGCACTGAAATATTGGAACCTGGCTAAAGAAGCAGGAGATTTCTCTGATAAATTAACGGATAAAATAAAGGACAAGAAATACTATGAATAAACAATTGTTGTATCTATTCTTATTACTTTTTATTTCTACTTTACTGGTTAAGTGCAAGGTAAAGAAGCCATTGATTAAGGAATCTTCAGCATTAATTCACCTGTCTAAAAATCGGGCAGATACTATAGTGAGAAAAGTATTGCAAAATAATTTTGAATTTGAGAACTTAAAAGCAAAAATAAATACAAAATTTAAAAGTAGAGAAAAACAGAATTTAACATTTGGAACATTTATAAAGATGCATAAGGATTCAGTCATTCATGCTACTATTTCTGTTTTAGGAATTCCTGTGGTAGTTGCACTCATAACTCCCGACTCATTGAAATTCCTTAATAAGAGAGATCAGAAATACTTTGAAGGAGACTTTTCTTATGTTTCACAATTATTGAAAACAGAAATTACTTTTGGCCAAATCCAAGATTTATTAATTGGGAATCCAATTAGAATGGATTCAAACACGAATCATTATTTAATTCAGGAAAATGAAGAGGTTTACGTTAGCTCTTTGAGTCAAAATGATTTGAATATAAAGAAATCGAATGGAGATTGGCAAGTAAAATTTTGGATTAACAAACTATTTAAGGCAGGAAAAACTTTTGTTTTTAATGACTCTACAAATACCAGAATTGAGATTTTTCAAGCGGATTACAAAAAAATAAATGGCAAATTATTCCCAAACAGGACTAAGGCCGAGATAATAACGGCAAAAGATTCTATTTCTATCCATTTGAATTACCAAAGAGTGAAAATAAATACTGATATTGAATACGAATACTCTGTGCCGAGTCATTATGAAAAGTATGAATAAGAATTTTTTTACATATTTAGTTACCGCACTTTTATTCCTTCTCGCAAGTCTAGGAACTACTAGTTCTTATGCGCAATCTAAAACTCAAAAGCTTAAAGCAAAGGAAGAAAGGTTGAAGAAGCAACTTGTGCAAACTCAGGAATTGTTGGACGAAACAAGAATGTCACAAAAGGCGACTTTGAGTGAGTTGAATATACTCAATAAGCAAATTGCATTTAAAGAGGAGTTATTGGTAAATATTAATAACCAACTAACCGAGACCACAAACCAAATTTATAGAAATAAAAAAGAGATAGAATCTTTAAAAAATGAATTGATAGAGCTGAAAGTAGAATTCAAAGAAATGATACGATTTGCTTATAAGAACCGTAAAAAAGAATACAATGTGATTTATTTGTTTTCTTCTGAAGATTATAATCAGGCTTACCGAAGAATGAAATACATAGAGCAATACACTGAAAATAGAAAGAAAAAAGCCCAGGAAATAAATACAATGCAAGCAAAATTTGTTAAAGAAAACGAAGAATTACTTGCTAATATTGAAGCAAAAAAGGAGTTGATTTTAGAATACAATGATGAAAAAAAGAAATTTATTGAGGTAAAAGAGAGTCAACAAGTTTTGTTGAATGAGATTTTGACAGATAAAAAAGCCCTTCAAGCGAAATACGCTACACAAGAAAAAGCAAGAGCAAAAGTAGCTGAAGCGATTCGTAGAGAAATAGCCAAGGAACTGTCTAGAGCTAATAAAAGTAACTCATTTAAATTAAGTCCAGAAGCAAAACTGGCTTCTTCTAGTTTCGAAAAAAACAAAGGAAAATTACCTTGGCCAGTTTCAAGAGGAACTATTACAAAAAGATTTGGTAAACAGAGACATAGTCAGGTTTCTACCACATTTATTCAGAATAATGGAATAGATATAAGCACGTTAAAATCCTCTACGGTAAGAGCAGTTTTTGAGGGAAAAGTAACGAGTATTTTTACAATTCCCGGGAGTGGACAAACAGTAATTATAAGCCACGGAGCTTATCGTACAGTTTATTCTAACCTTAAAACCGTGAATGTAGAACTGAATCAAAAGCTAAAAACAAAACAAACAATTGGAACTTTGTTAGCCAATTCATCTGGTACAATTTCTGAATCACATTTTGAGATTTGGAAAATTTCTGGAGGTGATATGAGTCCACAAAATCCATCAATTTGGTTGAATAGGAGGTAAACTAGGCTTCGATACATTTTTCCTTAAAGAAAAAATACTTAGCCCGCGAATTTCCTTAATAATAGAACTCCCAAACCGAATCCTAAGTTCTAGTAAATATTATAAAACGGAAGTTGACTTGATTAAGAGTACTCTGAGATTAAATAAACCACCACCACAATAATAAATAGAAACAAAAAGTATTTGGGATCTTTGTAAATAGGCTTTTTCGGACGTTTGGTAAGATTCTCATAACTATGAAAAAGTTTGCCAAAATCCTTATGTTTATCCATACTTTTTTTAGATGGAATCTCAGGGGATTTGTCTTTATTTAATTTATACTTTTTCATTTTTATCTAGTTGATGATAAGTTATTCATTTGCCACCTCTGTTTATTACTTGTTCTGTTTTTTCTCATTAAAAATCGGTTATAAAAGGCTTTTTTTAGTGATTCAATTATTCGGTATACACGCATTTTTGCCGAAGCTTCTGTTATATCAAATATACTTCCAATTTCTTTAAAAGAGCATTTTTCAAAAAATCTCATTTCTATCAGTTGGCTTTTTTCTAGGGGTAGTTCTTCTAATTTACTAAGAATTAAACGCAGTTGTTCTTCGTTATTGCCCAAGTCTATTTCTTGTGCAATTGTTGTTGCTTGGTTTTCGTTTATTTGGACGGTTACTTCCTTTTTTTGTGCTCTAAAATAGAAATTTACTTCATTGTTGGCAATGCGATACAACCAAGAAGAGAAAGGAAACCCACGGTCTTCATATTTGTCTATGTTCATAATAGCTTTCATAAAAGTCTTAGAACAGATATCACCCGAAAGATCTTCGTTTTGAACTTTTTTAAAAATAAAAATAAAGAGTTGCTGAAAGTATTTTTCGTACAAAAAACCAAAGTATTCTCTATCTTCCTTTGCTTTTTGGATGTAACTTAATTCGATATGTTTTTCTTTTTCGGTCAAAGGAAAGGGAATAGGTTTTAAAGGTATAATTCAAAAATAAATAAAAGGAACAATCTATTTATATATATACTCAAAAACAAATAAAACACCATTCTGATTTACCCTTACCAAAGCACAATGTGAGGTGTGAGCCATAACAAATGGTTCATTCAAATCTATAGTTTCGGAATTAACCAGTTTAAACTCTCTGTCGCAATCTAATTCTCCGTCAAGCGAATACCTTTTTATGCGGTAGTTCTCTCCCTTTTCCATTATTTCGAACCATACTCCTCCTGCTTCCCCAGAGAGCCAAGTTGCAGTTTTTGGAACTAATCCGACTCTCTTTGGAGGATAAATCCTTCCTATTAATATATCTCCTCTAGGCCTCATTTTTATAAAAATTTAAGAAGTTTTTCTTTTTAATTAGCTTTCCATTTTTGTACTCGTGATAATAACTATAATCGTTTATTATTTTAACATTAGTTATTGGAGTAGGAGTAACGGTATATGGAAAATAAACTAAGAATTTTTTTATTGGTCCAAATTTAGATACCCTGCAAGATTGAGTTACAAATCGGGAACAATTGGAACCTCCAATGTTAAAAGGACCATATTTTATTGCTTCTCGTTTTTGAATTTTTTTTGCTTTTTTAAAGACTCTATCGTAACGCTTCGTATACATTTCACTGGCAATTAACCCTCCTTCTCCGTGGGTAGCTTTTAATCCAGCTAACTCCTCAAATAAGGCTTCCAGGTTCATGATTTTGTTTCCTTCAATGATTGCTTTTGTGTAAATTGTAAGATCAGGATCGGTAAATTTATCCCTTACTCTTCCGTGTTTTTTTGGTGTATGATACCGTCCAAAATCAAGGTAAAGAAATTCTTTTTCCTTATGATTTACCATTACTAGGGAGGCATGGCCGGCTTCATAAAAATCATTTTTCAAAAATCCAAGAGTTTTCATTATACCATCATACCATTTTCCCTCTTTCAATACGGGAGTTTGTGGCCAAGATACGGCTATGAGAGTTCCTTTGTTTTTCATAGTTATAAAAATAACGACTGATTACCTTTCGAGTAATAATTTTCTAATGTTTTTGAATTCTATTATTTTAAACAGAAATAAATTAAGGCTTCCAGAGCCCAACATAATTAATGCAGCATAGTGCCATTCTATTTCGTTTACGTAAACTGTTTTTAATACATAACCTGTTGTAACCATTATGAAAGTAAACAAGACTATTTTGGAAAACAATTCGAAATTAATTTTCAATTTAAAATAAGATTTACAAAGCCAAACTTGAGCTAGAGCCGTTAATCCTTGGGTAATAACACTAGCAATTGCAGCTCCATAAGCTTGGTACATTGGGATTAGAATTAAATTTAAAACAATATTTAAAATCACACCTACAAAAGCTATTTTATTCAGTGTTTTTAGGTTTCCATTGGCTGTTAATAACGTTCCAAAAATATAGGTGGTTGAAATAAAGACAAAACAAATCATGAGTAAACCAAACACCTCTCCCGATTGAGTTGTACTATTAATGTAACGCGCTCCCATTAATTCTTGGCTGTAAAAAAAGCAAGTAGTTGCTATTAATATTGCTCCTGGAATAAGAATCCTACTGGATAAATTGATTAAGCTGGCTACTGATTTTTTGTTTTTCAAGAGGTTAGAAAACAATGGAAGTAAGAGAGTAGCAAACAAAAATGCAATATTGTTTGCGGCTTCAAAAAAGCGAAATCCATTGGCGTAAATTCCCGCTTGGGTTTTACCATCTTCCAGCATTCTTTCCAGCATAACACTATCTGCACGGTAATAAAAAGTCATTAATAAGATAAGTAAAGCATAAGGTGCGCTTTGTTTAAGTATTGCAATAGAAAATAGTTTATTGCCTCTTAATTTTCCTAATTTTTGTTTCGAAATCAAAAACAGTAATGCCGTAATTGCAGTTACAGCATAAGCGAAAGTCTGCGCATAAATGAACCAATAAATATCAAATGGCTTGTCTGTAAACCCTCCCCAAAGTAAAACGGAACAGATTATGATTAATAAAAATCTATCTAGAACCGATACAATTGTGTCGTATTTGAAAAGCAATAAGCCTGCTAAATTAGATCTAAAATAGAGGGTAAATGCGGCTAAAATTTGATTGCAAATTAACCATATAAGCATGTAAATTTCGGAGGAGTCATAACCAATTAACGAGCCTAAGAGCAATACAAATCCTCCGTAAATTAACGCCAAAAACATCCTGAGAGAAAAGATTTTGGAAAAATACTTGGCAATAAGAAAAGGTTGTTGAGCTATTGTTCGGGTATTGAAATTTACGATTCCTACATCCAGCAGGATATTGAATAAAAAAGTGAATCCTAGAAGGGAAAAATACAATCCATATTCTTCGGTCCCAACACGGTTTTGGATTTCTGCATCAATTCCTAAGATATAGAATGGCTTCACCAATAAATTGAGGAAAAGCAGAAACGATAAATTGGTTAGGAATTTTCTGTTCATACCCGTAAATATAAAGAGATATTTAGTTTATCGAAATAAAAATGGCTTGAATGCTATATTTTTTTTGCAGCTTTTCTTATCAATGATTTCACCACTATTTTGTGAAAGGGTTTTACAACAAAGAAATATAATTTACCAAACCAATTATTGTATTGAACCAAAGTAGAAATACAAACGGTTGTTTCTTTTTCAATTATTCTGTGAATTGAAACTCTAAAATCGAGATGTTTGTCATCTTCTCCAGCAATTATTTCATCTTCTTGAATAGCATAAATTTTAAAAATCCCGATTTTATCACCAACTCCAAAGTTGGTATTTTCATTTCTATTCATTTCGTTTTTTAATCCAAATAAGCGGACTATTTTATTTCTTAGTTTCATCATGCCCTCTACCCATTTTGGTGCAGAAGAAAATAAAGAAATATAGATTTCACGAATAGATTTATTGTTGTTTGGGACAGTGAAAGAATAACAATCTTCATAATCATTTCTTTTTATGAAATTGTTGATAATTGACTCTTTTGGTAAACTAGTCTTAGATAATTTACTCATTATTTTAAGTCTTTCAGTAGTTCATAAAACTCACCCGATTGTTTTAATTCCTCCATGGCTTTGTTGATTTTGAAAACCAATGTGGGATTATTTTCAGATACAGCAATTCCAATAACTTCTTCCGTAAATTTACTGCTTAACACTTTTAGTTCTATATTTTTTTTAGCAATCTCATTCAAGAAACTTTTATCCAAAATATAGGCATCTATTTCATTATTCAATAATAACCCTTCAGGTTCAATAAATGCAGTATCAAATTTTTCGTAGGTCATGAGAGTACTTTTACTTAGATTTTCTTTTGCCCAATTATGAGCAGAAGTAAATTCAAGAGTATAAACTCTCTTCCCATTCAAATCGGAAAGAGTTTGAAGAGAATCTTTTTTTCTAACCAAGGCAGATAGCCCATCAAAATAATAGGGATTCGAAAATAATACACGTTTTTTTCGCTCCTCATTTATTGAAATTGCACGAATACAAATATCAGCTTTTCCTTTTTCTAGCACTTCTATTCTTGGATCACCTTCCCCTGAGAATTCGAAATTAGTTACGTATTCATAATCAAGTTCTGCGACTTCTAAAACTCGTTCAATAAAATCGGGTTCGATTCCTGTTGGTTTTGCTTCTCCTCTTTTCCATTGGTAATGAGGCAAACCTTCTCCGCCTGGCCAAGACACAAAGATTCTTACTTTGGAATTGTCTTCACAAGAAAAAAGCAATGAGATTATTAAAATAATCATCGTTGCTTTAGTTAAGTTTTTCATTGTAAGTTGGTTTTCATCAGTCAGACTGAGCGTTAGTTCTTATTCTATAGTTTCATTTTCCGGAAATGTAGAAGATGTGACCTATGATATTAAAGCAAAGAGAATTATATTTAGAATATCTAAAGATATTGCTGCTAAAGTAATCAATCTAAAAGACTATTACTAACACAGATTAGTAAATTACTCTAAGATAAAGGTGGTTATCAATAAGGTAAAAATTATTAATCTAAAAAGAAACCTAAAGACCAACTAAAATCGAAAGGATATCCTAAACCATTGTTCCAATCATCTAATCTAAATTGACTATATTTTGAATCTTTTTCGTTAAAATTAGGTGTTGAATACTTAATGTAACCCAATAGTAAATCGAAAGTTAGCCTATCGAATAAAATAAATTTATAACCCAATCCAAGACCGTAGCTATAGGTAAAATGTCTTGAATCATTTATATAGTCTGTGTTGTATTCCCTTTCATCATTAGATTCATTAATAACATAAACTGAATTAGGTAAATAAGGCATACCTTTTATTATTCCGTAGCCGATTTTACCCTGAACATACCATTTGGAATTATCTAAGTCTCTATTTCTAGAAAAATAAGCTCTATTGTTATACTCAAAAATAAAACCTTTATTTTGTCCTGTTGAATACCTCCAACGATACAATTGTGAAAAATTTTCATTTTCTTGATAGGAAGTCTCTAAACTAAATTGAACTTCAGTTTGATCCATATTAGCTCCGGAAAATCCGTAAGACCCTGAATAAGTGGTGATTTGGGAGTTAGTGCTTATCCCAAAACTTATAATTAAAAGTGATAAAACTGTCTTTCTCATTTATTATATTTAAAAATTAATAATTTTTTAGTTTAGAAGAAAATGATTATTTTTTTATTTGCATTTAACAGCACATTTCCTAGAGCAATAGTCTCCTCCTAACCCATCTCCATTTGTCTTGTTTTCTCTTCCATTCCAAACATATCCTGTACCTTTATATTTTTTATTACAACAATTACAAGTATGGACCAATTTTGAAATAGTATTAAAACCACTAGCAATATTTTCTAAATATCTCGTCTTCTTATCTATATAATTTTGTAAGTATTTTTTTTCAGCCCTATTTAATTTATGACCTAACACTGATTCCGTATATTTATTAAAAATAAGATCACAATCTTTCTTTGCAGTCGAACTAGAATACATGTATAATTTTGTTAAGTTTTTAATATAGCCAAATTCATCTAGTTCATTATCAAAGTTTCCTGAAGTTAGTAGTCCTTTTTTTCTTTCTCTAACAATTCTTTCGGATTCAATCTTTTCTAAGTAAGCGATTCTTTTGACTTGAGTCTTATTAATAGATTTTGTGATTCTTTTGTTTAAAGAAATTGTCTTAGGATAATCATTCTTGCAATATCTTACGTAAAGATCTAACGCTCTATCGTAATTAGCTTGATTCAATACCTGATCTGCTTCCTTTACCTTTTTCTCTAGCTCTATCAAAGAGAGGTTTTTACCATTCTCAAATTCATAAAAATAATTTACATTATTAATATTCGAAAATTCAGTTTTCACGAGTTTACCATCAATAAAGAAAGAAATAGATTTGTATTTAAGAGTTTGTCTTGTTCTATTCAATTTAAATTTTGCATCAATTATTTTTTTAGAGCCTTCTAAGACTATTAGCTGAGTTACTTGTCCATTTTTCATTGTGATTTTCTCAACATTTCCTTTTTTGTATGTTTGATTATAATTTTGATTTTTATAGGTGAATCCTTTTAAATTCTTATAAACATCACCTTCATAGGAATTTTTTAAATGATTAATTAAATAACCTTGATTTTTTAGTTTTAATGTACCAGTGAAATTATCAGCTAACTGAACAATATTTTTTATTGTAGGAGAATTATTATATGTTTGTCCATCCAAATATGGAAAATCTATCTTTGCTTGTTCTATAAATTTTCCCTGAGCTGTCTCACTTTTTAATTCATAAAGTTTTCTTATTAGTAAATTCGCTATATTTTTATTTTTATTTAATGATCTTGATAAATCAGTTAAATTTTTATTCTCTTTTTTTACTTTAACATAAGTCTTCCAAAATTCAGAATAAGTATCGTAGTTATTTTTTTTAGAATTGAGTAGTTTTTTTATTAAAATACCATCAACCTTTAATGAAACTTCTTTAGTTTTTTTCTTTAATTCGTCATTGGATAAAAAACCTTTAAATTTCAATAAATACTGCGAATTAGCTAACAACATAGATTCTAAATTGTTTTTTACTTTTCCTTCTTTTATTGCGCTATATACCAATAGTTTGTGAGCCTCTTTGTTGTGGAGAGATTTAGGGAATTTACTAAGAAATTTTTCGAATCCAGAGACTGTATTTTCCTTTTTAACCTCTCCAAATAATTTCCTTGCTTCAACCATTTCATCCTTTATTTTTTCTGCTTCAGAAAGAAAATTTGATTGTTGATGAGATTGAATAAAATTATCTATTGCCTGCTCTGATTCTTTACTTAACGCAATATTTAATTCTAATGAATCTTTGTGATCAATTACTTGCTGTAAAAAGTTAGAATGATCATAATTATCAATCCAATTTTGAAAAACATCAGGTTTTGTTGAT
>CAJJDF010000030.1 GCA_905182785.1 uncultured Flavobacteriales bacterium | reverse complement strand
TCTTCTGTCGGTTCTTTAAATCCTTTTACGGTTGCTATTCTTTGTGCTTCACCCCACTAATCTCTTACTTTCTAAGGATGAATTTTTTACAATGGTTTAGTTACTGCATTCTTTTCATTGCTCATAGAAATAGATCAACAAGCAATAAGTAGTTTATTTACCTCCCTCTGTTACGTCTTCAGCTTTTGCATCTTCCACGTCTTTTCCTTTCAAGTATTCTGGCAATTGCATTCCTGCCATGTCAAACATATCTTGTAAAGGTGGAACTGATTTATACAGTCCCGACAAAAAACCTGCTGTAGCTGATTTACCATCTCCCCCATTGCTTCCTCCATCCCACACGGTAACTTTGTCTATCTTGATGTTTTTAATTGCCTCAGCTTGCATTTTTACCAACTCTGGCAACTTGTCTGCAATCAATAACAACACGGCATCCTTAGAGTTATTTCCTGCCGCTTTCACAATTCTATCCAACCCTTCTGCTTGTTTAGTAAGGATTTCGTACATCCCTTGTGCTTCTGCTTGCTTTTTGAATAAAATACTATCCGCTTCCCCTTTTGCAATTCTTCTTATTTGCTCAGCTTCTGCTTCTGCGTCAATTTCTATTTTTAATTTTTGAATTTGAGCTGGTACAACTATATCTGCATGTTGCTCCGCTTGCTTTCTTAATGCTCTCCCTTCTTCCGCTTCTCTTTCTGCTGCATAAGATTCCTCTAATGCCTTTGCCAATTGTACTTTTTCAGATGCATTGGCAATTCTTTCTGCCTCAGCTTCTCTACTTCTTCTTGCTGCATCAGAATTTGCTACTGCAATTTTTGCTGTATTTTCTCCTTCTACCGCCATTGCATTTGCTGCTGCAACTTGTATTCTTTGATCTTGAAATGCTTGTGCTTCCCCAATAGATCCGTCTCTGTTTTTTTGAGAGACCGATATTCTAGCATCATTTATCGCTTTTGCTGCTGCCTCTTTTCCTAGCGCTTCAATATATCCCGATTCATCATGAATGTCTGTAATATTAACGTTTATCAGTTTCAAGCCTACTTTTTGTAACTCTACCTCCACATTGTGAGTAATGTGAGTCAAAAACTTATCTCTGTCTGTATTTATTTCTTCAATATCCATTGAGGCAACTACCATTCTCAACTGTCCAAAAATAATTTCTTGGGCCAAATCTCTTGTTGCATCACCAGACAAACCTAGTAAACGTTCAGCTGCATTTTGCATAACTGTAGGCTCTGTAGAAATACCAATTGTAAATCTTGAAGGAACATTTACCCTAATATTTTGTTTTGATAAAGCATTGGTCAACATCACCTCCATAGAGATTGGAGTTAAATCCAAATATTCGTAATCTTGAATGATTGGCCAAATAAATGCTCCTCCTCCGTGAATACATTTGGCAGAACCTCCTCCTGTTTTTCCATATACTACCAAAATTCTATCTGAAGGACATCTTTTGTATCGTTTTGTTATGGAATAAACAAATACCACTATAATAAGAATAACTGCTGCTGGTATTGCAAATACAGGTATTGCATTAGATGCTAATAATACTAAGTTCATATTTCTGTTCTTTTATTTTGTTAAATTATCTTCTGTTAAATTGCTTTCGATCTTCTTCTTTGTTAATCGTTCTATTAATAATATTTCTCCACTTACAACAGCAGTTACTCGTATTACTTCTCCCTGTTTTAAATCTTCTTTTTCATCAGAAAGTGCACTTAACTCTCTTTTAGAGCCTTGTACATCTATCGATATTTTTCCGATTCTAGAACGGTTAGCTCCTATTGATAAATAAACTTCACCTATATTTCCTACTGCATTTTCTATTCTCAAAGTTCCGCTTTCTGCTAGTTTACTTATCCAAAGGAATAAAAATGACATCAAAGTCATCATGGCTATTCCTGCCATAAAAGCTATAGTTGTAGAAACCCCTGCAGAAAATCCATTGTCTAAACAGGCTATTCCTGTCCATCCAAAAAGAGTGAAAAATGCCATAGCATTTTTGAATGTGAAGAATTGAATCCCAATTCCATCGTCCATACCAATTTCTGTGTCTGTGTCCATTTCAGCATCAGAATCTGCTCCTAACAAACTTAAGACAAATAGGACTAAAAAAATGGTACTTCCTATTAATGCAGTAATCCAAAACACTATGTGTAAGGTGCTCATGTCTGTAAAAAAATCTCCCATTTTATTCGTGTTTTAATAACTTTATTGTCTCAATTTCAATAAATATAGCAATAAATGATTAATAATTTATTCTCTGCTACATGAGTGGTAAATTCCAAATTTAAATGGGAATTTTTGGTAGCTCTCCAATATTAAATGTCATTATTTATCGTAATTTGAGGACTCTTTATCGTTTTCAAATCTCTGTCAAACATATAAAGCCCGCTTTTTTCTCCATCAATTAGATTCAATTTGTCAATAATGGATCTCACTAGTGCCTCTTCTTCTATTTGTTCAGAAACGTACCATTGCATGAAGTTCATAGTTGCAAAATCTTTTTCTTCGTGACAGACTCCCACTACTTCATTCACTTTGGCTGAGACCAATAGTTCGTGATTAAGGAATTCATTAAAAACATTCGTAATTGTTCCAAAATCTTTTGGCGGCATATCAACTTGAGGAATGATTGCTTGACCTCCCCTTTCGTTTATGAATTTTACTAGCCTCAACATGTGCATTCTCTCTTCGTCCGATTGCTCATAAAAAAACTCTGAAGTTCCGTTTAATCCTTTCGTTTCTGCCCACGAAGCAATTGCAAGATAATAATGTGAGGAATTTGCTTCAATTACTAGTTGTGAATTTAATGCTTCTTCTACTCTTTTGTTTAGCATAATTTATACGTATTTTTGTTTTTATTGTATTCATATAAAAATACAATAATTTTATCAGAACCAATTGGATTAATCCATAATTACTTGCTACATGAATAAAATAGAACACATTGGAATTGCAGTAAAAGACATTGAAAAATCAAATGCATTATTCTCCTCTCTCTTTAATAAAGAGCCCTATAAGCAGGAAGAGGTGAAATCAGAAAATGTAATTACTTCTTTTTTTGAAACAGGTGAGTCTAAAATAGAATTGCTACAGGCGACTCACGAAGACAGTGCAATTGCCAAGTTTATTAAGAAAAAAGGCGAAGGGATTCACCACATTGCATTTGATGTAACGGACATTCATGCAGAGCTAGAAAGATTAGAAAAAGAAGGATTTAAAATCATTTCAAAAGAACCAAAAAAAGGAGCTGACAATAAATTAGTCGCTTTTCTTCATCCAAAATCTACGAATGGCGTTTTGATTGAGTTGTGTCAGGAAATTGAAAAAAAATAAACATTTGTTATTTTACTCAAAGCTATTTCAAAATAAAAGAAGTAACGTCATGCTGAATTTAGTTCAGCATCCTTATTCATTGAAATATTACCACAGGAATATTAATCGTGAAATCTGCTCTGTGAGATCCTGAACTAAATTCAGGATGACTTTGAATAATTAGGAGGTGTTACTCCACAACCACCCTCTTCACAACAGAAGAACTTCCGCTTGTCAATTTAATCAGTAAAACTCCTTGAGGCAAATTAGTTAATTCAATTTGCTTTCCTGAAGCTACACTTTGGGAAAACTGAGTAATTGATTGACCTAAAATTGTATAAACCTCAACACTTTCTATGCGATTAGAGTTTGAAATTGTTACCGAATTTGTAGTTGTTGGGTTAGGATAAAGAGAAACACTTGACAATGTGTTTTCAGAAATTGAAACGGGTGGTGTTCCCCAAATTTGAGTTACCCACTCTGGGTGATCTATGTATGGATTTCTGTTTCCTTGATAAACGTAAGCCGCATTATTTCTTGTTATTTCTCTAGCGTTTACTGTGTCTTGTAAATGCCAAGTAACCATTAAATTCTTGAACCAAGTAGAATAAACTTGAGTAGATGTTCCGTTTAAAGCCGACCAGCTCCAACTAGAAACTTGAGTTTCGTAACGAGTGGCAAAATAA
>CAJJDF010000029.1 GCA_905182785.1 uncultured Flavobacteriales bacterium | reverse complement strand
TAATGCTTGAAAAATTGCCAATGGGATTAACGAAAGCGCCACAATATTAAGGTATGGAATAGCAAGTTCAACCACTTCTTCCGTTTGCTTCATGTGATACATCAAAGGGCGAATTAATAAAATTATTACTGTTAGTAAAATTCCTAAACCTGTTACAAGTAATATTCCATTTTTAAGAACACTTTTACATTCCTTTATGTTATTCGTAGAGTCTGAAGCAGCTACCAAAGGTGTTATCCCTGTAGAGAAGCCTAAAATAACAGACATTGCCATAAATAAGAAACTATTTCCTAAACTCACTGCTGCTAGTGGCCCTGTTCCTAATTTACCCACCATAATATTATCAACCAAGCCTACCAAAGTGTGTCCTAACAATCCTAAAATTATTGGCCATGCAAGAGATAAATTTCTTTTAAATTCTTGAGTATAGTTTTTAAGCATTTTTTATATTTGAAATGCAAAGATATGGGTTATTTTAAATAATAAGTTCTATTGAAATAAAAAAAATATAAAGGTATAATTTATACTCCAAATAACTCTATAGCAACATTTTTTTAGTTTTACAAGTGTTTTATTACCTAATTCTGGGATAATGATTGTATCAAATTTATCAGCTTTTATTGATTCTAATAAATACTGATACACTTCCATTTTGTTCAAACTATAAAATTTACTCGTTAGTTTAGAAAGAGTAACTACTTTTTTTTCTCTACTGATTGGTTTTACTAAATAATCTATGTCAATTAATTCAAACACTTTAATCGCATAATTGTCGAAGGTTGTCAGAAAAATAATTTCGAAATCTATCTCCTTAATGAAATTAATAATTTTATAATCAGCATAGTTTGGCATTTATAAATCTAGAAAGACTAAATCTGGCTTATTGGCATAAACTAGTGAATAGAAAATTATAGAAATTAACTATTAGTCCCTCGCTTTCTTCTCCAACATTGGAACAAACATAAAATCTCCAAATGTCTTTTTTGTAAATTCTATTTTAGATTCTTTGGTAATTAATGTCATAATTTGTTTTCCATCTCCAATTGGAATTACAAGCTTTCCTCCTACTTTCAGTTGTTCCAATAAATCTTCTGGGATAAAAGGTGCGCCACAAGTAACAATAATGGAATCGTAGGGTGCCCAAGTTGGAATTCCTTTGTAACCATCTCCATAATAGAGCTTAGCTGTGTAATTCATCTTTTTAAGAATTAGTTTTGTTCTATCAAACAATTCTTTTTGTCTTTCTATAGAAAATACTTTTGCTCCTAACTCACACAAAATAGTTGTTTGATATCCAGAACCTGTTCCAATCTCCAGTACTTTATGCCCTTTTTCAATCTCCAATAATTCGGATTGAAAAGCTACAGTATAAGGATGAGAAATTGTTTGCCCAGAACCGATTGGAAATGCTTTATTTTCGTAAGCATGTTCCGCAAAAGCAGTATCCAAAAAGAAATGACGAGGAACTTTAGCTATAGCCTCAATTACTCTAGTGTCTTTGATTCCCTTTCTAGCAATTTCTTCTGCCAATTGCTTTCTTAATCCTTTATGTCTGTATGAATCTGTCAATGTATTATTATTCTCGTGATGGTTAGTTACTAGTTTTTATTCTCGCGTTAGTCTTCACTAGAAACATTATTCTCAATCACGTAATTCAATATCTTTGTCATTAAGTGAACTCTATCTTTTCCTCTCACATTGTGAGGATGCATTGGGTAAGCAAAGAAATCCATTTGTATTCCATCCGTTACAGATTGTTTTACCAAAGCTAAGTTGTGTTGCATTACAACCACATCATCTATCGTTCCGTGAATGGTTAATAATTTTCCATCCAAGTTCTTAACATATTGCATTAAGCTATTCTTCTTGTATCCTTCTGGGTTTTCTTCTGGTGTATCCATGTATCTTTCTCCATACATAATTTCATACCATTTCCAGTCAATTACTGGCCCTCCAGCAACTGCTGTAGTAAAAACTCCTGGATGTCTTAACATCAATGAAGTTGTCATAAATCCACCGTAACTCCAACCGTGAACAGCCAATCTTTTTCCATCCACATATGGAAGTGATTTTAGGTATTCTACTCCTGTCAATTGATCTTCCATTTCTACTTCTCCAACTTGCCTGTGAATTTGGTTTTCAAAACCAAAACCTCTGTTTGCAGAACCTCTTCCATCAACTGTATACACAATGTAACCTTGATTTGCCATCCAGTGCATCCAAATGCTAGCTCCACCTCCCCAACTGTTTGTTATCATTTGAGCATGAGGACCTCCGTAAACATAAATCAATACAGGGTATTTTTTTGAAGCATCAAAATCTGCTGGCTTAAACATTCTTGAATACAATTTCTCTCCGCTTTTAGCAATCAGTTCACCCATTTCCATGGTTGCCATTTTGTATTCCTTTACAGGATTTTCTGCAGTTTTCAACACTTCTTTTTTTAAAGTAGTTGTTTCAATCACTTGAACCACTTTTGGAGTAGTTGTATTAGAATAAGAATCTAAAATGTAATTCCCTGTTGAACTAAACTGTGCATTGTGGTTTCCATTTACTGTTGTCACTTGTGTCGTTTTACCAGTTGCAATCTCTACTTTGTAAATATGTTTTTCTCTTCCGTCAGTTCCTGTTGCTTGAACAAATACGTGAGCACCATTCTCTGTCATTCCCATGTAAGAGGTAATTGGAAATTTGAAATTGGTTAAAGCTGTCCAACTTCCATTTTCCATATTTACTTTATATAAATTCATAAATCCATCTTTCTCACTCATCCAAAGCATAATGTTTTCTTTGTAAGTTGGGAAAAATCCTGGATTTTCTGGTTCCATCCATTTATCGTGTTTTTCTTCAAAAACTGTTCTCACTTTATTTTTACCTTTCACACTGTATTCGTTAAAATGCATGTGATTTTGTCCTCTATTTACTTCGGCAATAAAAATGCTTTTTTCATTTGGTCCCCAAGTTAAATTCGTCAAGTAATGGTCGTCCTTTTTTCCTCCTGTATTAAGATTAATCTTTCTTTTTACAAGACCTAAAAAACCTTTACTACCTTTCTTAATACTATAAATTCCTACTTTCCCATATTCACTCTTTTGCCCAGCCATTGGGTATTTTATAGAATTTACTTCTCCTGGTGTTACATTAATATTTAATAAAGGGTAATCAGCTACGTCCGTTTCATCCTTTTGGTAAAAAGCAAGGTAGTTTCCTTCTGGTGACCAAAATATTCCTTTAGCGATTCCAAATTCGTATCTGTGAATGGCTTGTCCGGTAACAATGTTCTTGTCTTCATTCTCAATAATTGTAATCTTCTTATTCTTGGCTGTAGCTAAATATAAATTATTTTCTAACGTATAAGCCACTGCTTGGGCTTTCAAGTTAAAATCTAAATTGGCTGCTCCTTCTGGTAATTCGATAATTACTTTTTTTCCTTTTAATTTTCCCGTATAATCATAAATTATAGTTTTATTCTTCTGATTAATTACCATTCTATACCTCTCAATGCTTGTTATTCTTGGTACACTTTTAATCTCTGGAAAGTCTTTTTGGAAGAAATCTATATCCAATTTCATTTTCTCTTTTTGTGTGGCTGCATCTTTTATGATGTAGGCTTTATCTTCGTAATACATATAATCGTCAGTTCCATCAATAAACTTAAGAGAAGAAATTCCAGAAGGATATAGTCCTTTGTAATATCCTAAAACAGCATCATTAAGAGTTAATTCTTTTAGGGTTATTAATTCCTCAAAATCAGCAATTTTGATTGCCTTTTCTCCTTGAGAAAAAGTGAAACTAGTAATAAATAAAACTAGTAATAAAAGTATGTTTTTCATCTGTAAATTAAGTTATAAGTTAAATATAAATTGTTTTAAGGATTTATATTTATTCCTTAATGAAATTGCTAATTCTTGGTTTACTTTCACAAACTTATTATAGTTCTTTTTTCCAATAAACCTTAGGTAGAAGATGTGGTATTCGAAAGAAAACCACCTTGAGATAACACAAGAAATAAAATACCACAACCAAATATAATTATCTGTAAATATGGATACTAAAAAAGATTGCACTGCCCAAAAGAAGAACATTAAAAACCCTCCCAACACCATATTGATAGAAGTATCGTATTGTCTATCTTGTATATTTTTCAGTATAAACTGTTGAGGAATTATTGAAGGGAAATAACTATTTATTGCTCCATAAACAAACAGTGGAAAACCAAATATTAGTCCAATTATCGGGAGAAATAAATTATGTGATCTTTCATTAAATAAATAAGGTTTTAATTTATTTTGAATGCAAACTTCTTCTAATTCTATTGTTTGCTTTTGCATCTCTTTTGCTTCATTTCCATGAGAGGAAATAAATGCATTCAATTTTTCGGATTTTGTTTTATCCCAAATATATCTTGCTTTTAAAGAAGTTCTTTGTCTTTTAATTTTTGAAATTAAAAATTCAGATAACTCATAGAAGTTATCATCTTTATAGTCCAACATCTCATTCCTCAATCCATCTGATATTTTTTCCATCAAAGGATTAGTCAACTCATTTTCGATAGTAGCATTTGTATTTTCTCTGAATAGTTCACTCGCATTTATTGCTTTTCCATAACTCAAAAACAAATCTGCACATTTATTTTTAGTATTTGTATAATTAAGCCCAACTGGTACAATCCATATATCTTCTTGAGTATTCTTATCTGCTTGTATAGCAATTCTGGCAATCCCTTTTTTAAGCTGTCTCAACCTGTTTTTACTATTATGGCTTCCTTCAGGAAAAATAATTATTCTTCCATTTCCTTCCAGAATTTCACTGCATCTATTAAAAATAGCTTTGTTTTTTTCCATAAAATCAGAACCATCCCTTTCTCTGTAAATAGGCAACATATTTAGCGCATAAAGAATTTTAGCTATGGTAGGGTTTTTAAACACATCAGATTTGGTAAGAAAAAAAACAGGATACCGATTCGTAGTTGCAATCACTATGGGATCTATCAATGAGTTTTGATGATTGGCAGCAAAAATTACGGGTTTATTCTTTGGGATATTAGACAAACCCTGGCGAGTAACTCGTCTAAAAAAACCTTGCTTTGTAAACCAAACCAAAATATAAGTGATGCTATACGGAAGAGTCCAATTCTTAAATCTCATCTATAATTTTGTTAAATAACATACTGTGCAAATCATAAGCTTAAATATACTCAAAACAAATATAATTTATCTATGCTTAAACTAAAAAAACCGTCCCAATAAATTGAAACGGTTTTAACTCTTTTATTAATCTTAAAAATTATCCTCCAAAATCATCAAATCTTACATTTTCATCTGGAACACCCCAATCGTCACACATTTTAATTACAGCTTGATTCATCATTGGTGGTCCACAAAAATAAAATTCTATATCTTCTGGCGAATCATGTTTCTCTAGGTATTCTTTGATTACTGCATTGTGTACAAATCCAACAAACCCATCTCCTTCTTCATCATTTATGTCTTTCTTAGCTACCCAATTGTCTTCTGGCAATTGATCAGACAAAACTAAGTAGAATTTAAAATTTGGAAATTCTTTTTCCAAATCTCTAAAATAGTGAATATAGAACAATTCTGCTTTACTTCTTCCTCCATACCAGTAAGTTACTATTCTTCCTGTTTTTAATGTTTTAAACAATTCATAAAGGTGAGATCTCATTGGTGCCATTCCTGCTCCACCTCCCACGTACAACATTTCTGCGTCCGACTCATTGATGAAGAATTCTCCGTAAGGTCCAGAAATTGTTACTTTATCCCCTACTTTTTGGTCGAATATATAAGAAGAAGCGACTCCAGGATTTACTTTCATCCATCCTCCAGCAACTCTATCAAATGGGGGTGTTGCGATACGTACATTCAACATTATTTTTCTTCCTTCTGCAGGGTAAGATGCCATAGAATAAGCTCTTATAACTTCTTCCTTGTTTTCCATTGCTAAGGGCCACAATCCAAATTTCTCCCAATCTGCCTTAAATTTATCTGGCTCCCCTGGATGATCTTGTGGATGTGCTTCTACATCCATCGTTTTGTAATTAATTGTACAAGTAGGAATTTTAATCTGAATATAACCTCCAGCTTTATAATTCATATCTTCTGGAATCTCTACAATAAATTCTTTAATAAAAGTGGCTACGTTAAAGTTAGATGAAACAGTTGCTTCCCATTCTTTAATTCCAAGAATTTCTTCTTCAATCTCAATCACCATGTCTTCTTTTACCTTTACCTGACAACCTAATCTGTGGTTAGTTGCTATTTCTTTTCTTGTAAACGAAGGTGTTTCTGTAGGTAGAATTGACCCACCTCCTTCGTGAACTTGGCAAATACATTGTGCACAAGTTCCACCACCACCACAAGCTGAGGGTAAGAAAATCCCCGAATTACTTAAAGTACTCAAAAGTGTATCTCCTCCTGTTACTTCTAAAATTCTTTCTCCTCCATTGATGTTTATTTTTATCTTTCCTGAGGGTGAAAGTTTTGCTTTTGCAAAAAGCAACATTAATACCAATACCGAGATTACTAATAAAAATACTACAATTGTTACTCCTACTATTTTAATGTCCATTGTTCGTTATATATTAAATCCTAAAAATCCTAAAAATGCTAATCCCATAAGCCCAGTGATTAAAAATGCCATTCCCACTCCTTTCAAAGGTCCAGGAATTTGTGCATACTTCAATCTTTCTCTTATTGCCGCTAACAATACAATAGCGATAAACCATCCAAATCCTGATCCAAATCCATAAACAGTAGCATGACCTACTGATGGAAAGTTCTTTTGTTGCATAAACAATGATCCTCCAAGAATTGCACAATTTACTGCAATTAGTGGTAAGAATATCCCTAATGCACCGTACAAAGCTGGAGAAAACTTCTCTACCAGCATCTCTACCAATTGAACAATAGATGCTATCACAGCTATAAACATAATAAAACTTAAGAAACTTAAGTCAATATCTTCATATCCTCTACCCATCCAAGCCAAAGCTCCGTCTTTTAGTACATAAGTCTCTAGTAAATAGTTTACTGGCACAGTTACTACCAATACAAATATTACTGCTAATCCAAGTCCAAAAGCTGTTTTTACTGTTTTGGATACAGCTAAGTAAGAACACATTCCGAAGAAGAATGTAAATACCATGTTATCAACAAAGGCAGCTTTTATAAATAATTTTAATAATTCCATAATTTCTTATCTAAATTGTCTTTTTCTAGTTTGCGTTTTCGTCAATTAAACTTGGTGTTCTACTCTTCTGAACCCAGATATAGATAGCTACCAATATAAGTGAAGATGGAGGTAATAACATCAATCCATTATCTTCATATCCTATATTATACATAAATTCAGGAATCAAATCTAACTTTCCTAATCCGGGAATAGTGATTCCACCAGAACCAAATAGCTCTTTAAAAAATGCAACAATAACTAGAATCATTCCGTACCCTAGTCCGTTTCCAACACCATCAAGAATAGATGCCCATGGTTTATTTCCTAATGCAAATGCTTCTAATCGCCCCATAATAATACAGTTGGTAATTATAAGCCCAACAAAAACCGATAGAGATTTAGATACATCATAAACATAAGCCTTTAATACTTGATCAACTATAATTACTAATGCTGCTACAATTACTAATTGTACTATAATCTTAATCTTAGTAGGTATTAAATTCCTCATTAATGAAACTATGAGATTTCCCATTACTAGTACAAATAATACTGCTACTGACATTACAATGGCATTATCCATTTGAACTGTTACCGCTAAGGCGGAACAGATTCCTAATACCTGGATAGTTACAGGGTTATTTAGGTTTAGTGGATCAGATATTAGTTTTTTATTCTTTTTAGAGAATATCGGTTCTTTTTTTTCAGACATATCTTTTTATTTAATCTGTTTAAAATTATTTATTTGCCAATACTTGATTCGTATCAGGAGTCATTTGAGAGAAGGAATCAGAAATTACAACTGTCTCAACTTGTTGATCCGAAGTAGAAAAATTATTTAACGCTAATGATTTAAAATACTTGTTGTAAACTGAAAATGATCTTTCCATCATTTCATCTACTCCAACCGCAGTAAAAGTTGCTCCACTTAATCCTTGTACTTCGTATTCTTTTCTTTCTTTCCCTGGCTTAATTACTTTTATAGGCCTGTAAACTCCCTCTTCGGTAGTAATTACTTTTCCTAAGAAATCTTCATTAAATGGTACTTCTGTAATTTTTGAACCCAGTCCAGGAGTTTCTCCTTTATGATCGAAAACCGAACCTACAATAGTTCTTCCATCTTCTTTTAATGAAATATATCCCCAAATATCATCCCAAAGTCCTTTTCCACTGAAATAAGTAATGTAGAATTTTTTACCCTCATTTTCACATACAAATAATGGATAGGTAATCCCTTCCTCTTTCAATCCAGCCTCATATTCTGCTCCTCTTTCTGGGTATTTTTTCATTAATCCTGTCAAATCATTGTAGTACTTTCTTACATCTACATTAAAAGCATCAGTTTCGTCTGTTCTTTTTCTTGATGCTGGCTTAATAGCAACTTCATTTGATAAGTTAGACTTTACATTTCCATCAAAATCAAGAATAATTCTTTCTGTAATGTAATCGTTAAAAATTGCCCCCGCTTCGTCTCTTGTAACATTAGCCGTTTCCTCTATACCAATAGCTTGAAGAATGTTTTGCATTTTTTCATTCTTTACATTTTCCATTTGAATTGGCTTTAATGTAGAAGATATAAATGCTAATAATCCACCCACTATTACTACCATTATTATGGCAAAGATCATCGTGTAACTGTTTCCCTCTTTATTTATACTCATTTTAATTCGTATTTAAATTATTATAAAATTAAACTGTAGCTTTTACTAATCTTTTTTCTCTTCTTTTGATATTGGCATTAATTACCATGTGGTCAATCAAAGATGCACATACATTGGCAATTAAAATTCCAAGCATAATTCCTTCTGGATAAGCTGGGTTTGCTACTCGAATTAATATTCCAATAAATCCTGCCAAAAATCCATAATAAAATTTCCCTTTATTTGTCTGTGCTGCAGATACTGGATCAGTAATCATAAATACCATTCCAAACATAAAGCTTCCTAACATCAATTGATTTATAGCTGGAACTTGCATAAACACATTATCTCCTGCAAAAATATTGAATAAGGTTGCCATAACTAATCCTCCTGTAAAGAAAGAAACTACTATCCTCCAACTTGCAATTCGTGTAATTAACAAAAATGATAATCCTATAAGTATTGCATAAACAGAGGTTTCACCTATACTGCCCAGGTAATTACCCATTAAGGATTGTGAAAAAGTAACTCCTCCTTCAGCATAATAAGTATCTATTGTTCCTGGATCCATTGTTGCCAATTGTCCAAGTGGTGTAGCTCCAGATATTCCATCTGCCATAGTCCCATTTGCCTGCATTTCTGTTAATCTAGAAATCCATATTTTGTCTCCAATCATAGAATTAGGGTGAGCAAAAAACAAGAAAGCTCTTGTTGTTAATGCTACATTCAATACATTCATTCCCGTACCTCCAAACACTTCTTTTCCTATTATCACTCCAAATACTGTGGCAACAGCAATCATCCATAATGGAGTTTCTATTGGCATAATTAATGGGATAAGCATTCCTGATACCAAATACCCTTCATGCAAAGCATGACCTTTTATGATTCCAAAAACAAATTCTACAGCTAATCCTACGGTATAGGATACAGCAATAATTGGGACAACACGAATAGCTCCGTGAATAAATTTATCTATAAAATCAACTGAAGAGTCACCTAAAGCAATAAAATGTTGCTCTCCCACATTCCACATTCCAAACAACAAACAAGGTACCATAGCAATGATTACAAACATCATTGTTCTTTTCAGGTCAATTCCATCTCTAATATGAGCACCCGATTTAGTAGTGTGGTTAGGTGTAAAAATTAAAGTTTCGAATGACTCAATTAATGGATACCATTTTTTGTTTGTCTTTTCGTAACGTGTATCGAAAAATTTTCTTAAAAATTTCATAAGTTATATTAAGGTTTATTATAAGTTGAAGGCATTACATGCACTCCTCCTCTATTACTTTTAATCCGTTTCTGATTATCTCTTGTGAGTTTATTTTAGAAGAACAAACAAATTCACATAATGCGAAATCTTCTGGAGCAACTTCGTAAATTCCCAATTTCTCCATTTTATCAATGTCGTTGGTAATAGCGGCTTTAATTAATTGTACTGGGTAAATGTCAAACGGAAAAACTTGTTCGTATTGTCCAGTAACAACAAATGCTCTTTCTTCTCCATTAAGATTAGTGTCAATATCGTAAACGTTCTTTGGAACTAAAGCAGATAAAAATGCCTTAGAATTTGATAACTTATTAAATCCTGGGGCTAACCAACCTTCAGTAAATGAAACTTTATAATGATCTCCTTCTGGAATTACTGTTACTTGGTTCTCATAAAAACTTAAATAACCTTCTTTTCCTACATTCTGCCCCGTTAAGATATTTCCAGAAATATACCTCACATTATCCGTAGCTATTTTTCCTTCTATTAGATCAGACATGTTAGCTCCTGATACAACTTTATAATAAGAAGGTGCTTTTACCTCAGATCCTGTCAATGCAACAATTTTTGTAAAATCAATTTTTCCTGAAAGCATTAATGTTCCAATTCTTGCTACATCAATTGCATTTACTGTCCATACTACTTCTCCTTTATTAACTGGTGAGATGTGGTGAATTTGTGTTCCCACATTTCCTGCTGGGTGCTTGCTATTGATTGTATGTAAATCGATTCCTGCTAAATCTTTAAAAATACTTGTACTTTTAAAAGAACTTTCTATCGTAACATTTACTTTTCCTTCTGTCAATTTTGCCAAAGCATCAAATCCTGCTTGTAATTCTGGTTTTTTATCTTTCAAGATGTACTCGAAATCTGGAGCCAATGGGGCAGAGTCAAATCCTGAAACATAAATAGCTAAAGGTGCTTTGTTGTAATCAGCTACAATGTCTAGGGGCCTTTGCTTAATGCAAGGCCACAATCCACTTTTAAGAATTATTTCTTTTGTATCTCCAGTGGCATCAATAGTTTCAGAAGAAAATTCATTATCTGATTTGATTAAAATTTCTAATATTTTTCTCTTTTCTCCCCTTACTACTTCTTTTATTTCTCCACTTACAGGCGATACAAATTGAATTGCCTCGCGGTATTTGTCATGAAATATTGGAGTTCCTACTTTTACCTTATCTCCAGCCTTTACAATCATTTTCGGTGTAAGGGATGGAAAATCCGTAGGCTTTACAGAATAATGAAGTGAGTTTGAAACCTCACTTATTGTTAATTCTGGTTTTCCTTTTATCTTAAGGTCGAGACCTCTTTTTATTTTAATAGCTTTTGCCATGTGATGTAATTCTACATTTTATGGTGCAAATTTATAAAAAGGTTATATTAAAAACATAAAGTTTACAGTCTTTTTTCAACACTCGGTTAGTTAATATCTTATTTCCCTCTATTTCTCTATCTTTTATAGCTTGAATAATATTTTTAAAACAATGTTTTTTAGTGTTTTAAACTATTTTTTATTCTTAATTATAATGAAAAATATTTTTAAAAAATAAAAAAAATATTTTTCTTGGATAGTACACCAAAAAGGAAAGGAATTTGTTTAAGCAATTCCCTATATTTGCAGAATATAAAACAAAATTTTCATCAAAAAGGATATGAAATACTACAACAACATACTTGAAACTATTGGTAACACTCCATTAGTAAAACTAAATGTATTAACTAAAGAAATGGATGCTTTGATATTAGCAAAAGTGGAAACTACTAATCCTGGAAATTCTGTAAAAGACAGAATGGCTGTTAAAATGATTGAGGATGCTGAAAAGAATGGAAATTTAAAACCTGGAGGAACATTAATTGAAGGAACTTCTGGAAATACTGGAATGGGACTTGCACTTGGTTGTATCATTAAAGGATATAAATTAATTTGTGTATTAAGTGACAAGCAATCCAAAGAGAAAATGGATATCTTGAGAGCTGTAGGAGCAGAAGTTGTTGTGTGCCCTACGAATGTAGAACCAGATGACCCAAGATCATATTACTCAGTATCAAAAAGATTGGCCGAAGAAACGCCAAACAGTTGGTACGTGAATCAATACGATAACTTATCGAACAGAACAGCTCATTATGAAAGTACTGGACCAGAAATTTGGGAACAAACAGAAGGAAAAATTACTCATTTTGTTGTAGGAGTTGGAACTGGTGGAACTATCTCTGGAGTTGGAAAATATTTAAAAGAAAAAAATCCTAACATTAAAATAATAGGAATAGATACGTATGGTTCTGTGTTTAAAAAATACCATGAAACAGGCATTTTTGATGAAGCAGAAATATATCCTTATATCACGGAAGGAATTGGAGAAGACATTTTACCTAAAAACGTAGATTTCTCTGTTATCGATCATTTTGAAAAAGTGACTGATAAGGATGCAGCTATCATGACGCCAAGAATTGCTAAAGAAGAGGGTATTTTTGTTGGAAACTCTGCTGGATCAGCTGTGAAAGGAATTTTACAAATGAAACACATGTTCAAGAAAGAAGATGTAGTTGTTGTCTTATTTCACGATCATGGAAGTAGGTATGTTGGAAAATTCTTTAACCAGGATTGGATGAAAGAAAGAGGGTTTGTAGAGAATATAGAAACTAAAGCCAAAGACATTATAAGTAAGGAAGGAAAATTAGTGATTGCAAACCATGACGAAACTATCAGTTCTGTGGTAGAGAAAATGGCTAGATTTAGTATTTCTCAATTTCCTGTGTTCAAAGGAAAAAAAATGGTAGGTTCTATAAGTGAAACTAACATTATCAATCATTTATTTAATAATCCTGAAGCAAAAAGAGACTCGATAGAAGCAATTCTTTCTCCTTCTTTTCCAATGGTAGATTTGAATACAAAAATGGAAGCTATCTCTAAATTGATTACTAAAGAAAATGCTGCTGTAATGGTACAAAATGAAGATAACTCTTACAGTATCATTACAAAACAAGACCTAATAAAAGCTATAGCGTAAAAACCCTAATTGGTTTTAAAATCCTAAAATTCAAATTCTAAAAATTATTTTAAAGAGAATTGAGAGATAATTGGATGTGTTAAACACAAAAAAGTAAAAATAAATTGAGTAAGACAAAAAACATAAGTTTACTAAAACGAATTATGGTTTTCCAAAAACCGTATAAAGTAATGTTTTGGCTTACCATTTTTGGAACTATTCTCAATTCCATTTTAGCCCCCATAAGACCTTTAATTATTGGTTTTATGATAGATAAATTTGTGATGAAATCAAGTAATTTCGAAGGTGGGTTCAGTGTGCTTAATACTATAAATACGAGTCTTGAACCAGAAGATGGATTCTTGTATTGGACTATTGTAGCTCTTGTTACTGTGATTATAGAAGCAATTTTGAGGTTCGTTACTGTGTACTTCACAAACCTGATTGGGCAAAGTATCATAGCAGATATTCGTGATAGATTATTCAATCACCTTGTTCGGTTCAAGACTCAGTATTTCGATAAAAATCCAATCGGAAAACTGGTCACACGATTAGTTTCTGATGTAGAAGCAGCTTCAGAAATTTTCTCAAACGGAATAATTACCATAGCTGGAGATTTATTAGGGTTAATACTTGTTGTTACTCTAATGTTTGTAGAGAATTGGGTTTTTACCCTGATGATTTTAATTCCTCTTCCCCTCCTATTTTGGGCAACCAATATTTTTAAAAATGCCATAAAAAAAGCGTATCAACTAGAAAGTTCTCAGGTTTCAAAACTCAATACTTTTGTGCAGGAAAGAATTACGGGAATGACTATTCTTCAACTTTTTTCTCGTGAAGAAATTGAATACAAAGAGTTTACATTAATAAATAAAGGACACAGAAATGCTCATATAAAGTCAGTTTGGGCCTACTCCATTTTCTTTCCTGTGGTAGAGATTTTGAGTTCTATTTCTATAGCATTTGTAATTTTTTATGCCTCATATCAAATCATAGACAGACCAATAGAAAATGCTAGTACAGGACAATTAATTGCATTTATTATTTGGGTAAATATGCTTTATAGACCTATTCGTATGCTTGCCGATAAATTTAATGTGATACAAAGAGGATTGGTGAGAGCAAAAAACATTTTTGAAGTATTGGATGACGACCAAGTTATCAAAACCAATAACGAGAAAAAGACTAACACAAATTTTAAAGGTGAAGTCTCTTTCAAAAACGTATCCTTTGCTTACAATGAACAAGATTATATACTGAAGGATATTTCATTTGAAATAAAAGAAGGACAAACAGTTGCATTTGTAGGTGCAACTGGAGCAGGAAAATCAAGTATTATTAATATTTTGAGTCGTTTTTATGAATACCAGAAAGGAAGTATAACTGTTGACGGAAAAGACTTAAGAGAATTAACTCTAGAAGACATCAGACAAAATATTGCTGTTGTTTTGCAAGATGTATTCTTATTTTCGGATACTATAATGAATAACATTACACTGAACGACCCCACAATTAAAAGAGAACAAGTAATTGAAGCGTCTAAATTTGTAGGGTTACACGATTTTATAATGAAACTACCGGGTAAATATGATTATAATGTAAAAGAAAGAGGAGCAGCACTTTCTACTGGCCAAAGGCAATTGATTTCGTTTGTCAGAGCTTATGTATACAACCCAAAGATATTAGTGTTAGACGAAGCGACATCAAGCATAGATACCGAAACAGAAGAACTTATACAAACTGCCATAGAAAAACTGACCAAAGGAAGAACTTCTATCTTGGTTGCTCACAGACTTTCTACCATAAGAAATGCAGATAAGATTATTGTGCTAGATAAAGGTAAACTAATGGAACAAGGGACTCATAAAGAATTACTGGAACAAAATGGAATCTACAAGAATTTATATGAAATTCAGTTTGATGATTAATCTATTATTTCTTATAATTTAAAGCATCAATTCGTTTTTAAACTCCAATAAAAATCATTATAATGCAAGAAATAGAATCTCCAAGAAACGGTAAAATAACTAACCCTGATTTCTATACTTATGATCCTTTAAATGAATTTAATAAAGGACATAATTTAAATTATTTAAACTAATATTTACTGCAATGTTACTTCAAACAAGACGATGTAAAAGTTAGATTTAGGTTGTATAGAAATATTGAAACAAACACAAGTGAGTTTAGAATTTATATCATTGAAAGTGAAAACTGGGAATATCCAGTTAAAATCATCTATTCCAAATCTGTGGAAAAGATTAAAACACTTTTGATTAATATATTTACGTATTATACTGCTAAATAACTTGTATTCAATTAAGTTTGATAATTGAGTAATTAAAAGTAAATTAATAAATGGATAATCAACTTTTTTTCAGTTTTAAAACCAATACCTCAGAGATAAATATTCCTGATAAACTTAACAATCCATTCGGATTATCTATCCCTGAAATTGCTAAAATAGCTGCAAAAGAATTTCAAAAATTCATTGCTATAGAATCACAAAAATGGAACTATGATTTTAGTTCCAAAAAAGGTAAGATGTTTGGTGTTTTGGTGGTAAAAAAAGCAAATAATACGGTAGGTTATTTAGGAACTATTTCTGGAAAATTACCTAATAATGAAACTTGTAACCAATTTGCTCCTTCTCTATTTGATGAATCTAAGGACGATTTTTTTCTTACCAAAGGAATGATCGAATTGACCAAAATGGGCAATGAAATAAAAAAGTCCACTACTCCAAATCAAATTAATAAACTAACCGAACAGAGGGCTCAAAAATCATTTTCCTTACAACAACAATTGTTTGCCCATTATCGATTTTTGAACCGCAATGGAACAGAGAAAAATGTATTAGAAATATTTGAGAGTTCCACACAAGGAAATCCTCCTGCGGCAGCTGGGGAATGTGTTGCTCCTAAATTATTGCAGTATGCTTTTAAACACCAATTAAAACCAATTGCATTAGCTGAATTTTGGTGGGGGAATCTGAAAAATAAAGAAAAAGAACACAAAGCTTTTTATCCCGCTTGCAAAAATAGATGCAGGCCTATTTTAGAGTTTATGTTGGAGGATTCTCTGCTTTATAAAAATGCAAGTAATTAATCCCATATAAAATCTACCTTGCCTAAAAAAAGAAAAAGTTCTACTTGCTTCTTATTGTAGCTGATAATCAAACACTTTTGTGTATAAAACTCTCTGTATATCTGAAAAATTATAGATTTTTAGAAAGATTTATCAATAGAAAATAATTATATTCGTTTCTAAATAAAACAACTAAACAATAACCTATTACCTGAAAAAGGGAGTTATATATTGTTGTTGTGGGCAATTAAATAGATCTCATTAAAAACAAAAAGCAGAATGAATAATCGAATAAATTCCTTTTTTGTATCTTAAACCTATGAATCAAGATTTTATCAAATTCCTGTCCAATTTTGAAATGTTAACCCAAGAAGAGATTGAAATAATTGCAAAGGATACGCATGTAAAAGAATTTAAGAAAGGAGTTATATTACTTACAGAAGGAGCAATTTGCAGAGAGTGCTACTCCGTGATAAAAGGCTGTGTGAGAGAATACATACTGAAAGATGGAGAAGAAAAAACTACTGCGTTTTTTACCGAAGGAGATGCTATAGCTTCATTTACAAGTGCTACAAACAACTTACCTTCTAAGCATTATTTGGTTTGTGTAGAGGATTCTTTACTTACTGTAAGTAATCAAGATTTGGAGAGAAAAATGTGTGAAAAAATCCCTCGTTTAGAATCTATTATTAGACTAGAAGTGGAAAAACACGCAGGTAAAGAGCACGATCATATAACTGCCTTTATTTCTTCTTCTACCGAAGAAAGGTATTTGGATTTACAAGAAAAGCGCCCCGATCTGTTTAATCGAATTCCACAACACCAAATTGCTAGTTATTTGGGAATAAAACCCGAATCGCTTAGTAGAATTAAGAAACGATTAATAACTAAAAAATAGTTTTTATTTACTTTTTAATTAAAGATGATTTATTATAAATTACAGGCATTTGTCCTTTCCATTTTTTCCATAATTCTGTTTCATTAATTAATCTTGCCATAAAATGTCCCACATTTATTCGGCTGACTTTACCTGCATTAAAAATCGCACTTCTAGTTGGTGATGGATGTATTTCGTAATCGGTTACTTCTTCTTCATTAATTAATCCATCTGGTCTTACAGCAGTCCACTCAATGAATTGGTTATTCTGTCCTCTTTTTATTCTTAAATAATCAGCCGCTTGTTCATTATCTAAATGAGGAGGTAAAAGTAGTCGGATTAGCACAATTACACATTTTTGTAAAACAGAAGTAGGTTCATTTATATCACGATTTCTATTGCCTGTAGTATTCATTAATAGATATTTAACAGGAGAATCTGGTTTATTGGCTTCTACGGCATTGCATAATTTTTTAGCAGCATCAGTTACCAATCTTCTTGGTTTACCATAAATCCCTTTCCAAGTCAAGTTATGGCCCAAACAAGATGCAATAGATTGACAATCAAAAGTTAGCTCCATCACTTCTTCATCACTTAATTCTAAAATACTTGCGACTATTAGCTCTATTTGTTTATTATTCTTCCAAGATTCTGGTAATTTTTCGACAGATCTTACAACTGCCTTTACAGTAATTCCTTTAATTATAAGTTGTTCTACTAACTGTTTACCTGTTGCACCACTTGCACCAACTACTAATACTTTCATTTGTTTTCATATTTTATTTACTGTAAAATTATAGAATCTATTTTATTCTCACATTGACTTTAGTTAAGAAATGAAAAATAATGTAAATCCTAAAAGTTCTTAAGGAAAGTTTTACTTACTTCTGTTGTGACTGATAACCAGATGTTTTGTGTATAAAACTTCCAGTATTACTTAAAAAGTATAGGTTTTTAAAAAGATTTATCAACAAAAAATAATTATATTCGTTTCTAAATCGAACAACTAAGCAATAATCTATTACCTGAAGAAAGTATCTTTATATTATCAAATCGCAATATAAAGTGTATTGAACTACAAAAATAATTTAAAAAATTATTGCCTAAGCATTAGTAATACTTATTAAGATGCCAACAAAGTAAAACTTAAAAAATCCTATGAAAAAAAAAATAAATATTCTAATCTTATTTGTTGGTGTACTATTTCTAAGCGGAAAAACTGCTGTATCACAAATCAATATATACTCTGTTAATCAAGTAATTACAATTTCTTCTGCATTATTTACTTTAGACGTTGATAGTGATGGCTATGATGATTACACTTTCGAAATTTTACCCTTATCTGGTATTTTAAATGCCGCCAGAGTAATTTCCCTTGGAAACTCTCAAGTAATGGATGGCTCCACTCTTGGGTACCCAGACACCCTAAATTTTGGTGACAATGTAACAAGTCCTTTTAGTTCCGGAAATACTGTATTAGGAACTGATATTGGCGGTGGTGGACAATTCAGTGGTACTGGAATTAAGTACCTTGGACTAAACTTAGATATATCTGGAAATAGTCATTTAGGCTGGATTTCACTAGAAGTTGCAGCCAGTAATGATACAATTATATTACATGATATAGGTTATAACACGATTTCAAGTAATGGAATTACTGCTGGACAGATGAACCTAATATCTGTTAACGAGATCCGTTCTATTGATTTTGAAATCTACCCTAACCCATGTCAAAATATAATTAGCATCGATTGGCCTAATTCATATAATAGCGTTAGTTATTCTATTTCTGATTTAAGTGGTCAATTGTTGATAAATGGAGTAATTACGAAAAATATCGATATATCAACTTTAGCTTCTGGAACATATATATTAACAATTGCAGAGGGCCAGAATATTGGAAGAAATAAATTTACGAAAAATTAATTCAACTTTTTTTATTCGAAAAGAACGAACCAAAATATAATGTATGAAATCATAGCGACCTAGAGGCATGCCAAGATTCATAAATAGACTTTAATAAAAATGAGATACTCGTTTCGTCATAAACTATTAAGCATCTTAATTCTTTTCCTTAGTGGTCAAGTTTACTGTCAAAGTCTTAGTAATATTTCTTTTGGTACTGATTCAACTTTTGAAGTTATCACATGGAATATTGAATGGTTTCCTAAAAACGGATCAATAACAGTCGATTCAGTAAGTAAAATTATAGCATCTCTTGATGTCGATTTACTTGGCCTACAAGAAATAGATGACACTACGATCTGCAGACAAATGATAAATAATCTTCCTGGTTACGAGCTTTTTATGGATAATAGTTGGTTTGGAGGACTTGCCTATGTTTATAAGTCAAGTTCGATCAGTATTAATTCCATTTATAAAATCTACGATACCTCCCCTTTCTGGAATACTTTTCCTAGATCACCACTGGTTATGAATCTCACATTTATGGGAGAAGACATTATTGTGATTAATAACCATTTCAAATGTTGTGGAGATGGCCTACTCGATATTGGAAATTCTTCTGATGAAGAAGCCAGGCGTTATCAGGCTAGTTC
>CAJJDF010000028.1 GCA_905182785.1 uncultured Flavobacteriales bacterium | reverse complement strand
CCAAAATTCAATACAGTACTTTTCAATTCCTTTTATTTAATTATTGCGCTATTTGCCAATATGGCTCTTTTGCCTTTGGTGTTGTTGCTATTTTTAATTCAAATTCTATTGATTTGGAAGAAGCTAGCATTGAATTATAAACTAGTTAGTCTGGCAATGGTAAGTTTTGGTTTTGTGTTGCTGGCAATAGCTATTTCCATAAAAATGAAAGAAGAAGGTTCCTTATATTACGGAGAGCTAGATGGATATTGGGAAGTAACCGTAAAATCTCAACTCTTAATGTTATTCGAGAATTCAGGAAAGATTTTGCAAATTGGGTTAGGAGTTTTGCTGCTTGGTGTGTTAGCTCTTTATGGATTTTTGTTTAGTAAAGAGAGAAAGGAATTCATTTTCAAAAAAGAAAACTTATTTATCATTTTACTAGTAGGAGTTGTGATGGGAACATTTACAATGGCACAAATTCTAAAAGTAAATTACCCAGAAGATAGAGTTGGATTATACTTATATCCTTTACTAGTGGGAGTTGTTTGTTTTGGGGTAGATAGAATAAAAGTAAAGTGGAGTTATGTTTTGCTGTTACCACTTTTTGCAATGCCCCTTCATTTTGTTTCGGCTATTAATTTTGATAAAATATCTGTTTGGCATGGAGATAATATTCCCGATCGTTTTTATAATGAAATCACTTCTCACGCAACAGGAACTAAATACCCACCAACAGTTGCAGGAAGTATACAAAGGGTTTTTGTTTACGAAGACAAAGTATATCGAGATACAAATAATCAGAATCAATTAGCTCCATTCACTGGAGAAGATGGAGACGGAAAATACAATGATTATTTAATTACCAATTCTAAGCACATAAAATCTATTGCTCATTTATATGATTCTATTGATTTTGCAGAGGTAAGTGGTCATGCATTATTCAAAAGAAAGAAGAAAGTAAAATTATCTCCATTTTTCTCTACAGAGAAACATGCAGATAGCGAACAACACGGAGAGTATTTTGAGTTTATGCGTCAAGATTTTGATTCTTTGGGTACGGATGGATTAATGATTGGGGTAGATATAGAATTGCAATCAATAAAACATCCTTTAAAATCACAACTAGTTGTAGAGGTAAAAGATAAAGCAACTGGAGAGCAGATAAGTAGAAGTTGGATGCATTTAAATTGGTTATCACCAATGACTGTTCGTAAAAACCCATTAATCAAGTCTTTTTATTTGCATAATTTTCCTATTTTTAAAGAGGTAGAAGTAATTGTTTATTTATGGAATATAGATAAGCAGCCTTTTACAGTTTATAAAGGAGAAGTTGAGGTTTTTAAGATAATAGAATAAATGTC
>CAJJDF010000027.1 GCA_905182785.1 uncultured Flavobacteriales bacterium | reverse complement strand
ATCTCGAATATCAATCTCCGTTTTAAATATTATTATTTAACATGAAAAGAAAGAACATTAGTATAGCAATCATTACGATTTCTTTCTTTTCCTGTTTTTTTATCAAGAAAAACAGTTTTAATAAAGCAGAATTTTTATTTCCAGAGATAGTTAATCCCAAGCACAATAGACCAACAAAAGAGCGAGTTGAGCTAGGACAAAAACTATTTTTTGATCCCATCCTTTCCATAGATTCTAGTCTGAGTTGTGCAAGTTGTCATAAACCAAACTTAGCGTTTAGTGATGATGTTGCTTTTAGTCCAGGTGTTTATAATAGAGCAGGAGTAAGGAATGCGCCAAGTCTTGCTAACATTGGTTATCATCCTTATTTTTTGAGAGAAGGAAGTATCAAAACGATAGAAATGCAAGTTTTGGTTCCCATACAAGAGGAAAATGAATTTGCTCATAATATTGTAGATATTGCAGAGCAAATGAAAAAAAATCCTGAATATGTAAAGATGAGTAAAGAAGCTTATGGAAAATCACCAGATCCTTATGTTATAACAAGAGCTTTGGCGGCTTACGAAAGAACATTAGTAAGTAAGAACAGTAAATTCGATAAGTTTATTAATGGAGAGATTCCATTAACCAAAGAAGAAAAACAAGGGTTTGATTTATTTATGAGTAATAAAACAAATTGTTCTTCTTGCCACGGAGGTTTTAATTTTACCCAATATAAAATTACAAATAACGGTTTGTACGAAAACTACAAAGACGAGGGTAGGATGAGAGCGACAAAAAACAACAAAGATTTAGCACTTTTCAAAACTCCATCATTAAGAAATATAGAATTAACAGCTCCATACATGCATGATGGCAGTTTAACAACTTTGGAAGAAGTGGTAGAACATTATAATACTGGAGGTAAGAATCACATCCACAAAGATTCTCTTATTGTCCCTCTTAATTTAAATAAGAATCAAAAATTAGATTTAGTTTCTTTTCTTAAAACATTGACGGACTCTAGTTTTGTTCAGGATAATTAATTGCAGTAGTTTATTAACTTGGTAGTATCAGAAAAGATTGGAATAAAAATATCGACAAAACACTTTATTTATTCTATTACAACAACCCTTCTATTTCTGCTGTTATTTCTGCTGGAGTAGTTCGTGGTGAAAATCTTTTCACTACTTCTCCTTTTCTATTCACAAGAAACTTTTCAAAATTCCATCTAATATTGTTTCTACCTTTTATTTTTTGTTCTGTTTTCAGAAAACCATACAATGGATTCTCTCTCTCTCCGTTTACCTCAATTTTTTTAGTCAATTCAAAAGTAACTCCATGATTTTTCATACAAGTAGCTACCATTTCTTTATCTGACAAAGGTTCTTGTCCTCCAAATTGGTTGCAAGGAAACCCTAGAACAACTAATCCTTTTTTTGAATAGGTTTTGTGTAGTTTTTCTAATCCTTCAAACTGAGGAGTTAATCCACACTGTGTAGCTGTATTTACAATAAGAATTACTTTCCCGCTCAACTTTTCGAACGATTTTGTTTCGTCATTAGGTGTTTGGTAATGAAAATCATAGATTGTCTTATCCATTTTTTTTTCTTTAATTAAAATAGACTGAGTTATTTCTGTTTTATGCACTTTAGTGGAACAACCTACTAAAATAATTGTCAATCCGATAATAAATAGGTGTTTTTTCATTTTATACATTTTTTAGTGCCTTTATAATTTCTCCTTCCATACTTTGTGGCTTAGTTTTAGGAGAAAATCGTTTGATTGGTTTTCCTGTACTGTCAATTAAAAACTTCTCAAAATTCCATTTAATTCGGTTTGAAAATATACCAGACCTCAATTTGTTTTTCAAAAATTTATAAATAGGATGAGTTTTACTTCCATTAACGTCTATTTTTTCCATCAACTGAAAAGTAACTCCATGATTTATTAAACAATTTTCTTCCATGTCTTTATTGTTCAAAGGTTCTTGCCCCAAGAATTGATTACAAGGAAACCCAAGTACTACTAATCCTCTCTCTGCATAAGTTTTGTGTAATTCTTCTAGTCCTTTAAATTGTGGCGTTAATCCACATTTTGTAGCAGTATTTACCAAAAGAATAGTTTTTCCTTTGTAAGTATCCATAGATACTTTTTCGCCATTTGGTTTGTTGGCTTCTAACTTATAAAAATTCATTTATTATAATTTGAAATATTTTTTTCATCCAATTCTTACACTATTTTACATTGATTTCTCAAGAGAGAGTAAAGTTACATTTTTTTCATTTCCAATTCCACTTAAAATTAAACATTTGCTCTGGATAGATGCAATTTGTTTGTTAGGAAAATTCACAACCGCAATAACTTGTTTCCCAATAAGCTCTTTGGTCGTATAAAAATCAGTTATTTATACCGAAGTTTTTTTGATTCCAAAATCAATTGTAAGAATATAAGAGGGGTTATTCACCTTAGGAAATTTTGTAGCAGTGAGTATAGTTTCTACTCTCATTTCTACTTTTTCAAATTCTTTCCAAGTGTGGTTATTTTACATCAATAAATTTATAGTTTAATTTCTAACCCATCATACCCCAAAAACATATTTTCAGGTAACTCTGAAGATATTTCATCATGCAACCCAAGTGTATGGCTCATGTGAGTAAAATAAGTTTTTTCTGGGTTTATTTTATTTGCCATTTCAATGGCTTCATCCAAAGTAAAATGTGAGATGTGAGGATTTTTTTGAAGTGCATTTAACACCAAAACTTTAGTTCCTTTTATCTTTTCTATCTCTTTTTCAGAAATAGCATTCATATCTGTGATGTAAGTAAAATCCCCTATTCTAAATCCAAATACTTGTAGTTTGAAATGTAAGCCATTAATTGGAGTTATCGTTTCTCCGTTTATTTCAAAAGGAGTATTGGAGATTACATTCGGATTAATTCTTGGAATTCCAGGGTAATTGAACCGTTCGTCAAACACATAATGAAACTCTTTTTTCAATTGATTCATAACTCGTTCGTGGGCATAAATCTCAATTTCCTTGTTGTGTTTAAAACAAAATGGGCGTACATCATCCATTCCAGCCACATGATCTTTGTGTTCGTGTGTGTACAAAATTGCATCAATGTCTTGGACATTTGCTCTTAGCATTTGTGTTCTAAAATCGGGTCCAGAATCTACAACTAACGTATTCTTTTCAGTTTCTATCAATACAGAAACTCTTAATCTTTTGTCTTTATCATTATTAGATTGGCATACTTCACAATTACATGCTATAACAGGTATTCCCTGCGAAGTTCCGGTTCCTAAAAATGTAATTTTCATTAGACAATAACAGTTATTTCTACCAATTCTTTTAATTCTGCCATGCAAATATCAATGTCTTCTTTTGTATTGTGTTTACTAAAAGAAAAACGCAATGGAACATAATCTTCTGCATTGTCATAAATTCCACGAATTACGTGAGAACCTAAACTTGCTCCAGAGTTACAAGCACTTCCCCCAGAAACTGCAACTCCTTTCATGTCTAGTTTGAAAACTAACATCCCGTTATTCTCATTGTTAGGAAACGATACAGAAAGAACGGTATATAAAAAGTTTTTCTCACTTCCATTAAATCGAATTTGATCTCCATATTGAGCAATTAATTGCTCCTTCATGTAATTTCTTAATTCAAGTATGTAAGCTTTGTCTTTATCTAAAGTAGCGTAACACAATTCTAGAGCCTTATGCATTCCAGTTATACCAATTAAGTTTTCTGTTCCTGCTCTCAATCCTCTTTCTTGTCCACCCCCAATTAGCATGGCTTTTAAAGCAATTTTTTTATTCAAATACAAAAAACCAACTCCTTGTGGTCCGTGAATTTTGTGAGCAGAACAAGCTGCAAAATGAACACCCATTTCTTCGAAATTAATTGGAAAATGACCTACAGTTTGAACTGTATCCGAATGAAAATAAGCCTTATATGTTTCACACAAATCACCTACTTTTTTAATTGGTAAGATAGTTCCAATCTCATTGTTGGCATGCATTAGTGTAACTAAAGTTTTCTTGTCAGAAGTACTTAATAATTCTTCTAAGTGAGCTAAATCAACCTCTCCCGATTCATTTACTTTTACATAATCAATTTGTATTGTATCTCCACACAATACTTTTACCGTACTCAAAACTGCTTTGTGTTCTACTTCAGAAGAAATAATTCTAGTAACACCTAAGTCTTCAATAGCACATTTTATAGTCATGTTATCAGATTCAGTTCCACAAGAAGTAAAAATAATCTCAGAAGGTTGAGCACCAAAATGAGCCGCAATATCTCTACGGCAATTTTCTACTTTGTTTTTTGCTTTTCTTCCGAAAGAATGAGTCGAAGAAGGGTTTCCTACTTCATCATTCATGCAAGTTGTCATTGCTTCAATTACTTTTTTGTCTAGCTGTGTAGTCGCTGCACTATCAAAATATATAGCCATTTTTCTCTTTTAATTATTAATTATTTCTTGGATATTCTTTATTATTTGATTGGCAATTTTTGCCGCACTTTCTTCAGTTCCACTCTCTGAATATACTCGTATAATTGGTTCTGTATTTGATTTTCTCAAATGAACCCATTCGTTCGCGAAGTCAATTTTTATTCCGTCAATGTCATTTACACGCTCATTTTTGTATTTTTCTTTCATTTTTAACAAGATATTATCCACATCAATTTCTGGAGTAAGTTGAATCTTGTTTTTACTCATTTCATAGTTTGGATAAGAATCTCTCATTTTTTTAGAAGTCACTTTTTCAATTGCTAAATGTGTTAAAAATAATCCTATACCAACTAATGCATCTCTTCCATAATGAATTTCAGGATAAATGATTCCTCCATTTCCTTCTCCACCAATTACAGCATTTTCAGCTTTCATTTTTTCTACTACATTTACTTCACCTACTGCCGAAGCAAAATATTTTCCTCCGTTTTTTACCGTTACATCATTCAATGCACGAGTAGAGGAAAGGTTGGAAACAGTATTTCCGGGAGTGTGCTTTGTAACGTAATCTGCTACAGCAACCAAAGTATATTCTTCACCAAACATAGAACCGTCATTGCAAACAAAAGCCAATCTATCGACATCTGGATCTACTACAATTCCTAAATCTGCTTTTTGTTCAACTACTAGTTTTGAGATCTCTGTTAAGTTTTCTGCTAAGGGTTCTGGATTGTGAGGAAAATGGCCTGTTGGATCGCAATACAATTCAACCACTTCTACTCCTAATTCTTTCAATAAAGCGGGTATGAATATACCTCCTGTAGAGTTTACTGCATCTACAACTACTTTAAATCCAGACCTTTTAATTGCTTCTTTGTCAACTAATTTTAGATTTAGAACTGCATCAATATGCTTTTGTAAATAAGTGTCGTTCTTGGTATAAGATCCTAAAGTATCTACTTCTACAAAAGAATAATTATCATTGTCAGCTATCCTGATTAGTTCTTCGCCCTCAGCACCAGAAATAAACTCTCCTTTTTCGTTCAGTAATTTAAGTGCATTCCACTGTTTAGGATTATGACTTGCGGTAATGATAATTCCTCCGTCAGCTTTTTCCATTGGAACAGCAATTTCAACTGTTGGCGTAGTGGAAAGACCTAAGTCAATAACTTCTACACCCATTCCAATTAACGCTCCCGAAACCAAATTAGATACCATTTCACCAGAAAGACGAGCATCACGGCCAATCACAATTTTTATTGAGTCTTTTTTTAATGTATTTTTTATCCATTGGGCATAAGCCGAAGTGAATTTTACTACATCAATAGGAGTAAGGTTTTTCGAGATTTCTCCACCAATTGTTCCTCTAATTCCTGAGATAGATTTTATTAAAGTCATTTATTATAATAAGATTTATTCAAAGGTAAGAATAATTGAGGTTTTTTATTCTTAGAAATCCAATTCACTTATTCACTATGAATTATTTAAAAACTTTAATAAAACAGGAGTTTTTTTTGTCAAACTATTAACTCAAAATAACGTTAAGAAATGATTTTTTTATTTTCTTAATACTCATCTAACGCTTCTTTTATAAAATACTTAATTTACTGAGTTTGATTAGCGGCTTTATTTTTTCCAATTTGATCAGCAATGTAAGTCACAATAAGAAGGATTAAAAATAGGGGAGAAATGTAGAGTATAATCCCTGTTTTACCCAAAGACACCATTCCATTTCCAATAACCGCAAGGATTATAAAGCTCTCAATTCCAAAAGTATATAGAACAATAAAAGTTGCCCAAAGGATTGGTTTTGGCCTCACAATTCCTCTCACAATTGTTCCTTCTTCAGTTTTTTCTAAATTAAATATTACTGTAAGTGACTAATAATATTGTTGAGTAGGCAACACACATTTTATTATATATTAGTTTAAATACTCCAATACTTACTAATCCAATGGCTGCTTATCATAAACTGGATAAAGCTTTTAATCATATCATGACCTATAATCATTTTTATGAATTGATAAATAAAGAGCAAGAAGGGTGTCTATTTATTTACACATTAATATGTGGAAAAATAAGCCAGAGAATTTACTGGATACTTAATTCAAAGTTAGCTAATTGCTTAGCTATGTTTTTCATTATAGGGAATTTTTCTTCGTCTTCGTTAGCCATAGAAAAATAAGATTTTAAAACCAACTGAGCTTCCATAATATTTTCTTCCTCAAAAGGACCTTCTAAGTTGTCTATAATAGTGTAGGCTTCAAAAGCTTCCATAAAAGAACCTTTAATTGCCGCAGTTACAAACTTATCCATGTTTTCGTGAGAGTTGAATCCCGTTTGCCAAAAAGCATTTAATGCTAACAATCTCATTTCTTCTTTTTCATGAGATAATTGCTCCAATAAAAAAGGAATAGAGGCAGTAGATTTTAATTCAAGAATAATGCTTTGCGCTTCATTTTTTATTAATGCATCTTCATTCTTTTCAATTATATGAAATAAGGACGGAATCACTTTTTCACTACCTTTAGACCTCACTCTTTTAAGAGCAGACATTAATATTTTGTTATCCTTAGATGCTAAATCTAAGATTAAATCTTTTATTAAACTGTCATTTTTTGTTTCGGCCATTTTTTTTAATTAAAAATTAGATTATAAAGGTAAGTTTATTAACATAATTAAGTAGTTGATTTGTTTAATTAATTCAAAAAATAGAACAATAGTTTAGTTTTTTTATTTGTGTTATGTATCTTCGATAAAATTTAAGACTATGCCAATTTATTTAGATTTCGAGAAAAAAATAGAAGAGCTTAACGAACAAATGTTGAAGCTGAAAGAGATAGAGGAAAAAGGAAAGATTAACATTTCTGTTTCTATGAAGGAATTGGAGGAGAAAATTATTGAAACCAAAAAAGAAATTTACGAAAACTTAACGCCTTGGCAAAGGGTACAAGTTTCTAGACATCCAGAAAGACCCTATACTTTGTCGTATATCAATGCAATTACTGATGGAGAATTCCTTGAATTACATGGAGATAGAGGAGTGAAAGATGATAAAGCTATGGTTGGTGGTTTTGGATTATTGGATGGTGAATCTGTCATGTTTATTGGACAACAAAAAGGAGCAAACACAAAGTTAAGACAATACCGTAATTTCGGGATGCCAAACCCAGAAGGATACAGAAAGGCATTGAGACTAATGAAGTTAGCTGAGAAATTTAACAAACCAATCGTTTGTTTAATTGATACTCCAGGAGCTTTTCCAGGACTTGAAGCAGAGGAAAGAGGTCAAGGTGAGGCAATTGCAAGAAATTTATTTGAAATGATGCAATTAACTGTTCCAGTTATCAATATTGTTATTGGTGAAGGTGCATCTGGTGGAGCATTAGGAATTGGAATTGGTGACAAAGTATTAATGTTAGAAAACACTTGGTATTCTGTAATATCTCCAGAGTCTTGTTCATCTATTTTATGGAGAAATTGGGATCACAAAGAAGAAGCTGCTTCTGCTCTTAAACTGACTCCTAAAGACATGAAAAAGAACAAATTAATTGACGGGATTATAAAAGAACCTATTGGAGGAGCTCATTCTAACCATGAGGCAACCTTTAAGAAAGTGAAGACCGAGATTAAGAAACATATCAAAGTTTTATCGGCTATGGATCCTAATGATTTAATAAACGAGCGTATAGAGAAGTTTACTTCTATGGGTGTAGTTTCAAACTAGTTTTGTATACATAATGGTATAAACCACAAAAGCAATACTATGAAAATCATAAAAGGATTACTAATTACCCTTTTAGCTTTACTAGTAATTTGGATAATTTTAGCATTATTCTCACCTAAAGGATATAATGTTTCAAGAGAAATAACTACAGAAGCTTCCCTTGAAAAAGTTTGGAATCAAATTTCTACTTTTGAGAAATGGCAAAACTGGTCTCCTTGGAAAATAAACGATTCTAACTTAAAAAGTAAATACGAAGGAACTTCTGGTTCAGTTGGTTCAATGACGAGTTGGGTTGGAGATCCACAATCTGGAACTGGAAATATGACTATTACAGAAGTTATTCCAAATAGTAAGCTTGGATACGATTTACAATTCGAAGAATTCCCAGTATCCAAAGGATTTATTGAAATAACAGAAGAAAATGGAATTTCAACAATTAGTTGGAATAACAAAGGAGATTTACCATTTTTTATGAGACCTGTTACTTTTTTCGGTATGTTTGATAATATGATGGGACCCAATTTTGAGGTAGGATTACTAATTATCAAAGAGTTGTCAGAATCTATTCCAGAACCATTAAAGAAATAAATTGAAGTTTCACAAGTTGAAATGCCTGAAGTAAACTGTTTAGGTATTAGACACAAAACCACAATGGCAAAAGTGATGACTAAAGAGTTTTTTGAAACTAATTATCAAACAATATTTGCTGCTATTGGAGAAGTAAATATTCAAGTAACAGGAAACTCTTCTTGTATCTATTATTCGTGGAATGAATTGGATAGTACTACAGAGGTATTTCCTTGTGTTTCCGTTTCAAGTTCTTTAGAAATAGCTCCTGTAGGATTACAATTAGTTTTGGTTCCAGCAAGTAGAGCAGTGAAATCAACATATTATGGTTCGGCTGAAGAATCTATGGCTACCCATCTTAAAATAGATGATTATTGCAAAGAATATAATTTAAAAACAGGTCTTGTAATTGAAGAATATGTGAATGCAGCAACTGCAACTTCAGAAGATGAATTAATTACAAATATTTATTATCAAATTATTGAATAAATAAATTTGAAACCAAATAATGTTGTCTAAACGGGCAATATTATTTTATATCTCAACTAGATAAAAATACTCAAAAGTTTGGTCTCTTGTAGCCGGATTAAGAAAATTCGCATTTAGATGTGTAAGTGAGAAATGAGGGTATTCTTTAATGGATTTAATTTTCACGTATCCTTTTAGACTTTCAAGGCTTTCCTTCTTAATAAATATGTAATTCCCTTGATTAACATGAGGCTTTAAATTTTTTAAATCAATATATTCAGCTGTGTTATTGCTATAGATATCAAAAGTTAAACAACCTACAGAGTTAGAAAACAACCTATTTATTTTTAAATTCTTACTGTCATTTGCAGCATTGTATAATCCATCATATTCTAATCCTTTGGGAATGAAATAGAAGTTGAAAACAAATACAACACAAAAGAACGAAGCCAAAGTGGTATAAATTAATTGATTTTTTCCTTTTGTTTTCACATATAAATAACCAATTCCTAGGATTAGTATTAATACAGGAATCCAAATTAGCAATGATTTTGTAGGGAATATAAAGGTTAAAACAAGAATAGAAACTCCTATAAAAGCTAGGTTAAGAATAATATGAGTAATTCGAATAACCTTATACCACATAGACGATTGAATTAGTTTTTTATAATACCATCCTGTTAATATCATCCATAAAGGAAAGAAAACATAAATGTAATGGGGCAATTGAAATTGTGATTTGGACATTGCCATAAAAGGAATTATAATTGCTCCTAACATATAAAACTCACTATTTTTTATTGAACCAAAGGCTACTTTTATTTTCTTAAACAAACCAAATAAACCGATTATTGACCAAGGTAAAAAAGACCATAAAAAAGTATGAGTAAAGAAGAAAATTGAAGCATTGTTTTTCCATTCTTTATTACTCCCAGTAATTCTTCCAAAACTTTGATCCCAGAAATAAAACCTCAAACCAGATGTTCCTGTTCCATCCATTCCTGAAGATAATTGAAAGTATTTATTAGGCTGTAAATCAAACTGCTGATATAATCCCCATACCATTGGAGAAATCACTAAAAATGAAATGATAAGTCCTAAAATCCACTGCCATTTAAATACATTAGACCATTCTTTTTTAATCAAGAAATGTGTTCCTAAGGCTAATACAGGAACCATTAATCCAATAGGACCTTTTGCCAACATTGCCAATCCTATTCCTACAAATCCCAATACGAAATTCCAGTAATTATTTGTTTTTACATATGCTATTAAATGCCACAAAGCAAAAACAATTATTCCTACCAAAATAGTATCTGTTCTTACATCTTGGTTTATTAATATAATTGAAAAACAAGTGTAAAAAAATAGTGCAGAGAGCTTTCCGATTTGAGAAGAATATAATAACTTTCCTAATTTATAAGTAGAATAAGTTCCTAAAATTGTAAATAGAAACGAAGGAAGCTTATAAGTAAAACTACTTATACCAAATAATTTAAATGAAGCAGCAGATAACCAAAAATGCAATGGAGGCTTGTCCAAGTAATCATTTCCTTTGTGATACAATTGAAGCCAATTATTAGATTCTGACATTTCTGCACTTAAAGAGGCATAAATACTAGCATCTATTCCGTAAATAATATTAAATAAACCCCTTACATAGATTAGTGTAAAAAGTAAAATTACTCCCCAAAACAGTCTGTTGTTTTTTAATATCAAAAGAGAATTATTCATTTATTAATTGATTTTTATCAGTGACAACTATTTTTTTCTTTATTAAATCATTTTTTGATAAGGGCTTGAGTTCAATTTTCCACATAAAACCTTTTAATTTCTCTTCTTCACTTTTTACATCTTGAATTGGAATTAACTTTCCAGCAGGTTCTTTTATAAAGAGAATTTCATCAATTTTATTTTCATCAAATCTTATTTCAATGTCACTACAATCAATTCTATTTAATCCCTGTTTTCTTTTCTCACCCTCTCCTGTAAAGAAAATACTTTGTCCATTTCCTTTCACAATTACTTTTCTTATAGAATCTTGAGTAAAATATGCTGTAATGTTTTTCCCTTTTATTTGGTCGTATTGTTTGGTGTAAACAAGGCTTTTTGTAATGCTATCAAAGAAATTGATAGCATCTATTATGAAAGAATTTTTTCTAAAATTTAGTTTGTCAATTTTATTATTTGCTATATGAACAAAAATAGTATCTCCTTTCATTTGGCTGTTTTCCGACCAAATTATCGGATCATAATACAGTTGTAATACAGAATCAGATTGAAGAAAAACCATAGAATCACATACACCTTGAATGTCTTTTTTATAAAATCGAACAGAATGATAGCTATACATACTGTTCTTTTTGGTCAATTCATTCTTTACGACTTTTACAGTATCAGCAGAAAGAAATAGTGTGTCTTTTTCTTCAAACCATTTGCTTACCAAAGTATTACCAGTTACAAAAGAGGTGTTGTTAATTTCATTTCTAGTTGCAAAATCTCCGTTAACTATAATTTTATTAGCTGTATCGGTCAAGGTTACTTTGTCTATAGCTTTTCCAAAACCAGTATTTCTATCGTAATATAGCTTTTGACCTTCAATTTTATGTCCGTCAGAGATAAGGTATGCATCCTGATTAAATTCTGAAATATCATTTTTTGTATCGTAATATCCACTTTTACAAAAAATAAGATTTTCTTCTCCTTTAATAAAGGTATTCCCTGAGAAATAGGCAATCTCTGAGATTTCATTATAATCCAAAGTATCAGATGTCATGGTGTATTCTGGATTGGTTAATACTACATTTTCTTTGAATGAAAGACTTTGGTAATCAGAATAATAATACCCTTTTGTACTAGTAAGCGTATTGTTGTTTTTTTTACTCACTACAGTTCCACCCTTCGAATAGAAGGCTAAGTTTGTGTTTAAATTATAGATCAAGGAAGAGGAGGAAAGTGTCATGTCTCCTTTTACCAATCGTACATTTCCTCTTACAATTGCAATTTTTGTTTCTCCGTCATAATTCAAAGAATCTCCATATAAAAATAAGGAATCGCCCTGGTTTACAATTATATTTCCAATTGCTTTCAGGTATTGAAGTTTTGTTTCTAGGTATCCTACATCACACCTCACGAATACACTGTCTTGACTAAACCTTGCGTTTCCAACAAATTTTGCAACATCAAGATTTCCTTCGTCATCCTCAAAAGAATCTGCCCCCAAAATATTGATTACATTTTTTGAAGTATCGTTCAATAAGGAATCATTAAATACTTGAGAAGAGGAATTGAAACCAATTAGCACAAAAAAAGCAACTTTAATGGATGAGATTAAAGTTGCTTTAAATTTATATTTTGATTTAATTTTCAAATCTTGTTTTAGGTTTAATTGTACACTGAACGTAAAAAACCTTGTGGTATTACTTTTTTCTAAGTAATGTTTGTGTTCTGTTTGGACCTACCGATACTATTGTGATTGGAGTTTCTAATTCATGCTCCAAAAACTCAATGTAATCGTTTAATTCCCCTGGTATTTGTTCTATAGAATCCATTTTTGTCAAATCTTCTGACCATCCTTTAAACTCGATATAAACAGGCTCAATTTCTTCGTCACAAATATCAAATGGGAAATAATCGTACAAATCATCCCCAATTTTGTAATGCGTACACACTTTTATTGGATCAAAACCAGACAATACATCTGCTTTCATCATACTAAGCTCAGTAACACCATTAATCATGATAGCATATTTCAATGCTGGTAAATCTAACCATCCGCATTGTCTTGGCCTTCCTGTTGTAGCACCAAATTCATGACCTGCATTCTGCATGTCTTCCCCAGTTTTATCAGTCAGTGCTGTTGGGAAAGGACCGTTTCCAACTCTTGTTACGTAAGCTTTAAATATTCCGTTTACTTTTTCTATTTTATTGGGTGCAATACCAAGTCCAGTTGCTGTACCTGCACTAGTTGTATTAGAAGAAGTAACAAATGGGTATGTACCAAAATCAACATCTAGTAAAGTTCCTTGAGCTCCTTCTGCAAGGATAGATAGTCCTTCTTTTAATTGGCTATTCAAGAAATGCTCACTATCAATAATATTTAATGTCTTTAGAAAATCTATGCTTTTAAACCATTCAGCCTCCATTTCAGTCAAATCATATTCAAAGTCTTGAAAATCCAACATTTTACAATGTTTATTTTTCAACTCTTCATATTTTGCTTCAAATTTAGAGCTTAATATATCTCCTACTCTCAATCCATTTCTACCGGTTTTATCCATGTAAGTCGGACCAATTCCTTTCAATGTAGAACCAATTTTTTCTTTACCTTTTGCTTTTTCTGATGCAGCATCAAGCAACCTGTGAGTTGGTAAAATTAAATGAGCTTTTTTAGAAACATACAGTTTGTCATTTACATTCACTCCCATCTTTGTAAGTGCATCAATTTCTATTTTAAAAATAATAGGATCAATTACAACTCCGTTTCCTACCACATTCATCACATTATCTCTAAATATTCCTGAAGGAATAGTATGTAAAACGTGTTTTATTCCATTAAATTCAAGTGTATGCCCTGCATTTGGTCCTCCTTGAAAACGTGCTATAATATCATACTTAGGTGTAAGTACATCAACTATTTTTCCTTTTCCTTCGTCTCCCCATTGAAGTCCTAATAATACGTCTAATCCCATTTATAAAGTGTTTGGTAGTTTGTTTTTATTTGATATTTATTTTGAAAAACTGTCTTTTGCTTCGGATAAAGTTTTAAAAGCAGTAAATATTGTATTGAGTTTAGTAATGACCAACAAGTCTTCTACTTTTTGAGAAACAGAAGAAATAACAAGTTCTCCTCCTTCATTTCTCATTTTTGTAAAAGAAGAAATGATAAAGTTAAGTCCTGTACTGTTTATGTAATCTAGCTCTTTTAAATGAAGAATAACATGGATGTTTCCTTTTTCAATGTTTTCGTCTATTTCATTTGAAATCGATTCAGAATCTTCTTTAGAAAGTATTTTTCCACTCAAATTGAAAATTAGTATTCCTTGTTCAGAATTATCTATGGTGTAAATTAGATTCATATTAATTGTTTTTTTGAGCATAAAGGTAAAGCGAGTGATGTAAAACTTTTATATCATATTTTTTTTCTACCATTGCTTTGATTTCGTTTATCATAGGATCGGTAAATTCTATAACTTCTTCGGTATCGGTAATTATAATGTGATCGTGCTTTTTGTACTGATACGATTTCTCATATTGTGCCAAGTTTTTTCCAAACTGATGTTTTCTAATCAAGTTACACGCCAATAAAAGATCTATAGTGTTGTAAATGGTTGCTTTACTTACTCTGTAGTTCTTGGTTTTCATTAATGTGTATAACTCTTCTACATCAAAATGCTCTGGATGGTCAAAGATTTCGCCTAAGATTGCAAATCTTTCTGGCGTTTTTCTGTGCCCGTTTTTCTCCAAGTATTTGGTAAATATTTCTTTGACAGATTCTTGTACAGTTTTACACGCCATTTTGTTGTTGTATTGATAGATTAATTAAGCCTAATTATCACTAAACGTAAAGTTAACAATACTTTCTATTATCTAAAAACTAAACCAAACTATTTCTATCTTTGAACTCTAAATACATATTAACAATGTTTGATAACCCGATAGAAATTTACAAAAGAATCAATCAATTTTCTAAGGAAAATGGAATGGTACTAACCGTGGAACTACCCGGAGAATCAATTTATAGAATGGTTGTTTTAGAAAAACACCTTAGTTCTCCTAATGTCTGTCATGGCGGAGTTGTAGCAGGTTTCATGGATTCCGTTTTGGGTTCGGCTGCCCTTTCTTTGTCTTTGCAAAAAGGAGCTTTGGTCTCTACTGTAGAGTTCAAAATAAATTATTTTAAACCTGTGTTTTTGGGCGACAAATTATTGGGTAAAGGAAAAGTGGATTTTGAAGGTAAAAAACTTATTTCATCTACAGCAGAAATATTTGTAGAAAAAGACGGAGAAGAAATATTAATAGCCAAAGCTATTGGAACATTTAATAAATATCCGCTTGAGAAAACTCAATTCGCGAAACTTTTCAAATAAAATGTATCAATATTGGGTTTGTTTCCGTTAATGAGTACTTTTAATGCAAGAATGAAAAAGTTAATTACAAGTTTGTTTTTTATTGTTAGTTTCTACGGGCAATCGCAACTAGTAGATACTAATTACATAAATGTATACTCCCATATTTCGGATTACAGAAATTATAATGAAGTATATCTGAGTAACCTGGGGCAAGCAAAATTTAATCTTTTCTCTCCTTTTGACGATAATAATCCTTCGGTAAGGAGTTTATTTTCGAGCCAAAGTAATTCAAAGACTTACACAGATGTTTTTTATGTTTTAGGTTCTGGAAAAGAGAACTATTTTGACTTACAACATCATCAAAAATTAAGTAAAAACTTATTAGGGAAGGCTTCCTTGTTAAAAACAAATTCTTTGGGAACTTATAGTACACAAGCAGCTACATTATCCAATCTTGAAATCTCTCTTGCTTTTTTACCCAAAGATAAACGCTATAATTTTGAGGTTGATTTCAAGAATTACAAAAGGAATAACGACATAAATGGAGGGGTGGCAGACTCCAACTTTTTTTCTTTGTTAGATTCGAGTAATGCGAACATAAAAACTACATTTCCCATTCAAATGCAATCGGCAGTTTCTACAAGTCCCAATAACTTAGATTTAAAAATACTGGAGGTTAACTATAAGCATTCTTACAGCCTTTCCAAATCAAAAAATGATTCTGTCGGTTATTTTCAGTTGTCTCAATCTTTGGGATATAAAAGAATTAAACAATCTTTTTATGTATTTGCAAATAATGGTTTTTTTAACGATTATAATTACGATTCTCTAACAACTCAAGACAGTTTAAATCTTGAGAGAATATCGCATAAGATAGGAGTAGATTACATTAAAAATAACACTATAGTAAGTGCAGGAATTGGGCAAAATTATTTTGAATATGTTAGTTATTCTCCTTTTAAGGCGCATTTCGAAAATTTAATTTACGGAAGTTTTTACACCAAAAAATATAAAATGGAATTCAAATCTGAAGCTAATTTTATTGCTTCAAATGGGAAGTACGAATCGTTTAGTTTTGAAAATAAAATGAGTTATGTAGATTCGACTTGGCCTATTTTTAATGCCTACCAAGCTAATTTAAACTTTGGTACGAACCAACCCGAATTGTTTTATGACAACTATGTGTCTAACCATTATCAGTGGAATAGAGTGAACAACAGGAATTCAATCCTAAAGGCTAATTTAACAGGTCGTAATTTTAATACTCAAACGAGTATAACATTAGATTTTGAATCTCAATCCAATGCAATTTTTTGGGATACAGCATCTCAAATTGATCAAACAGCTGTTTCGGTTTTAGGAATTACATTTCAAAAAGAGATTAGAATTTCCATGAATTTCTTTTTATTATCGTCTGTTCGCTTTCAAGATGTGTTTGCAAAACAAACGATTGAAGTACCAAACTTTGTTACTTTCAATAAGCTTTATTTCAAAGGAAAAATATTTAAAAAACAATTGGTATTTGATGCAGGAATTAATGTATTGTACTACTCTAGCTTTTATGCAAAAGCTTACAATCCAGCTTTAGATAAATTCTATATTCAAGAAAAACAAAAAGTAGGAAATTACCCAATAATAGATGTGTTTGCTGAGTTTTACTTAAAAAACAGTTTTTCATTTTTTATAACTGCAACTCATGTAAATAGTGGTTTGTTCAAAAAAGAATTAGGTAAAAACTACTTAGCTACTACTAGTTACCCTCATCAGGATAGATCGTTTAAATTTGGGCTTAAATGGAGGTTATTTGATTGATTGTTATTAAGATTTTAACAATACTCACAATACTTAGCTTTCTCATTATGCTCAAACGTTAGTGAAGTATCAAAAATTTGCTGAACCAATTCTTGTAGTTTGCCCTTAAATTCTTCTCGCTCGACTGGAGAAGGTTGCCAAGTTGTTTTTTTAGGACCTCTTCCTTCGGCAAATAATAATTCTAGCAATCCATTATTCAAACGTTTGAAAGAGATTATTCCCGAAGTAAATCGTTCGTTTTCTTTCAGTTCGTCTTCCATCAATAATCCGTAAAACATTAACTGAAATGCTTTGGATTTATTGGTGTCGCTAATGATTTTTTCTAAATCCTTCAATTCCAATTCATTTGAATTTACAACTCCAGTTTTGTAATCGATTACTCTCAACTCTCCGTTTACTCTGTCTACTCGGTCAATAGTTCCTTTTAGCTTGGCTTGAATTGTTTTCCCATTTATTTCCACAGGAAAAGCTTTTTCTGCCTTTTTTTCTAAGCCTACAATTATGACTTCATTGTCTTTCACCAGCTTTTTTTCTTGAGTCAAAAAAGCTAGAATATTCTTTTTGGCAGCATGAAAAAACAAGTAGTTTTTTCCTGTGTCGTAATGATCCGAGTATATTTCTTTAAATTGTGCTTCCAGTTCTTCGTCCAATTTCTTTTTTAACCCTTCAATATCTTCAGGAATAAGGATTTTATTGAGTAAGGGTTTGTATAATTCCTCCAATACTTTATGAATCACATTCCCAAATGTGCTGGCTTCAATCGTTTCTTCTACTTCATCTTCCTGCCTCAATCCTACTACATAACTGTAATAGAAGTCAAGCGGACATTGAATGTATTTGTTCAATGCAGAAGGAGAAAGTCCATATTCGGCTAAATTTTGAAGGTTTTCAATTATTTTTTCGCTTTTAGAAACCGTGTTATAATCCACTTTATTATTGACGATATCAACACTAATTATTTTTTCAGAAATTTCAATCTGCTTTTGGTCTTTCAGCTCTTCTTTCAATTGCTCAATGTATCTACTTTTTTCAGTAGAACCCATTCCACTAGTCGAGTTATTATACAATAAAAAGGCTTTGGAAGTTCTTTGCATCAATCGGTAGAAATGATTGGCATAAATTGCTTCTTTTTCTTTGTAAGTAGGTAACTCATAGAGTCTTTTTAATTCGTAAGGAAAAAAACTATTTGCCGAATTTGATTTTGGTAAAACTCCTTCGTTTACCGAGACTAAAATAACATTTTCAAAATCCAAAGCTCTTGTCTCTAGCATTCCAATTAACTGTAATCCTGAAAGAGGTTCTCCAATAAACGCAACCGATTCGGCTTTAAATAATTGAAAAAACAAGAATTTCAAGGTTTTGATGTCTTGAATGTAATCCGTTTTAGTTAGTTTGTTTTCTACTTTTTGAATCAATTTCTTTGCCGAAAATAAATATTCCAATTCCATAGCATTCCCTTGAAACGAAATAGCTTGTACAATCAAATCAATCAGTCGTTTTAAACGATCAAAAGCCTGAGAAAGTAGATTTTTTTCATCCCATTTTTCGAATAAGAAAAAAACAGGAGAAAGCTCATCATGAGTTTGGATAAATTTATTGGAAACAAAGGTTATGTTTTGCTTTACTATTTTTTGTTTTACCGAATAACTATTCAATATGTTTTTCATTAAATAGTGCTCCACAATACTCAAAAATCCTCTGTAATGAATGCTTCCTTTATTGAATTTAATGTAGCTTTCTTGAACTGTAAACACAGAGTTTAATAAACTGTAAATAGGGGAGTTGTAAAGCGAATATCCTAGAGAAATATTGTAAGTGTCAATTTTACTTGGAATAGAATTAAGCACAGGAAGAAGTAAGTTTTCATCCGCCAAAACAATGGCTGTTTTTTTAATCTCTTCTTCACTTAAGTTTTGAATAATTTCCCCTACAGATTTGGCCATCATCACATCCGATTGGGCAGAAATTAGCTCTATTTTCTTAGCGGAATTAAGTAAATTAGACTCAATCCATTTGATGGAGTTTTTGCCATTTTTCGCAATTTGTTTTCTAATGAAATAACCTGCTTCGTGTTCTACATTGTCTACATAAAAGGTATCGGCATCTATAATTAGTTGTCCTTTTTTACTGTTTACAAAAGTTTCTATAATTTGTTCTTCCGAAGTAGAAAGTGCATTAAAACCAGCAAAATATACTGAGTTTGGTTCGTAATCATCCAGGACTTCATAAATAGAAGTAGCTACCCATTTGTATAATTTCCCAGAATATCCTTTTTCTAACTCTGTTAGTCTGTCATTTAGCTTATTGTAAAAATCAGGTAGTTTTTTCCAGAAATCAGAAAAATTAGACTGAATGTTAGTCAGTTCCTCTTCATTGAAACTCCAGTTGTCAATTTCCTTAATGTTCTTAAGGTCGTTAAAAATAATTTTGGCATCTACCATATAATGATCCATTTCATTAAAATCTGCCAAAAGAGTAGGAGCCCATTTTGAAAAATGAAGAAAAGTATCTGCATTTTCTCCTTCTATCTCTAGGTATAATTCATAAAACAGAAATAATAATTCTACCGAATCAATAGCTTTTAGTTTACAATTCTTTTTTATAAAATCATCAATAGTAAAGATGGAAGGAAGCCAAGTGGTTTCCGTAGCTAACTCGGATAAATATTTTTTTATATAAACACCACTTCTTTGGGTTGGAACAATAATAGTTACTTTACCAATATTTTGATGTTCAGCCTTTACAGTTTCAACTAGTTGTTTTAGAAATGGTTTCATTGATTAGTTTTGAATAGAAAACAAACTTAATTAAAATTATGGTTTCTTAATAATGGAATTATAAATTCTATTTGTTACAAATGCCTTATAAATTATTATTTGTTTATTTTTTATAAATAATGTAAATTGCAGTTAGAAAAAAACTAACTATGACTAAGATTACAAGAGCGTTTGATTTTGCCTACCATCAATTGGATAAATATCCACAGGATGATTGTTTAGTTGATAAGAGAGATGGAAAATGGATTAAAACTTCTACTCAAGAGTATATAAACAAGGCAATGGAAATGAGTAGAGGTTTATTGAAAATGGGAATAAAACCAGGCGATAAAGTAGGCTTAATTTCTAATAATAGGTCAGAATGGAACATTGCAGATGTTGCAATCCTTCAAATTGGAGCTGTTTCAGTACCCATTTACCCTACAATTACAGAAAAAGAATACACCTATATATTTAACAATGCAGAAATAAAATTGTGTGTTGTTTCTGACGAAGAATTACACCAAAAAGTAGTTTCTATTAAGCCTGAAATACCTACTTTGGGAGAGATTTTTACTTTTAATAAAGTTGAAGGAGCAAGGCATTGGAAAGAAATATTGGAGGAAGGAAAAGATGTTCCTAACAGTGAAGTAGAAACATTGAGAGATAAAGTAGATACGGAAGATTTAGCTACATTAATTTATACTTCGGGTACAACAGGATTACCAAAAGGTGTAATGTTAACTCATAAGAACCTGGTAAGTAATGTGCTAGATAGTTTGGATAGAGTTCCTGTAGCAGAAAATGCAAAAGCATTGAGTTTTTTACCGGTTTGTCATGTTTTTGAAAGAATGATCTTGTATTTGTACCAGTACATTGGAGTTTCTGTTTATTTTGCAGAATCGCTTGAAACAGTTGGTGATGACATTAGAGACGTGAAACCAAACTTATTTACTGCCGTACCAAGATTGATAGAAAAAGTATACGCTAAAATTATTGCTAAAGGGGAAGAATTAACTGGAGTAAAAAAAGCATTGTTTTTCTGGGCAGTAAAATTAGGACAAGAATGGGATATTGACAAAGGAGCTATTTATAATATCAAATTAAAAATTGCTCGTAAGTTAATTTTTAGCAAATGGCAAGAAGCTCTGGGAGGAAACATTGATGTAATAGTATCTGGAAGTGCAGCTCTTGAATCTAGTTTAATGCGTGTGTTTTATGCTGCTGATATGCCAATTTACGAAGGATATGGATTAACAGAAACTTCGCCTGTAGTGAGTGTGATTTCGGAATTTAATGACGGAGTAAGGATGGGAACAGTAGGTAAAGTACTGAAATCGGTAGAGGTGAAAATTGCCGATACTGGAGAGATTTTGGTAAAAGGAACAAATGTGATGAAAGGATATTACAAAGCACCAGAAAAAACTGCTGAAGTAATAGACAAAGATGGTTGGTTTCATACAGGAGATAAAGGAGAGTTTGTAGATACTCATTTCTTGAAAATTACAGGAAGAATTAAGCAAATATTCAAAACATCTGGAGGGAAATATATATCGCCAGAGCTTATGGAGAACAAATTTAAATTATCGCCATTTATTGAGCAAATAATGGTGATAGGAGAGAATAAAAAGCATACAGCTGCTCTTATTATCCCAGCATTTGAAAGCTTGAAGGTATGGGCAGATTACAAAAAAATCATTTACGCAAGTGACGAACAATTGATAAAAAACGAACAAGTTATTGATAAATTTGACCGTGAAATTGCAAAATACAATGCAGAATTTGCAAAATGGGAAACAGTTAAGAAATTTGTGCTTATTGAAAAAGAATGGAGCATAGAAACAGGAGAATTAACTCCCACACTTAAACTGAAAAGAAACATAGTGATGGAACAATGTGCAAGCATTGTGGAAGGAATTTATGCATAGTAATTGCTAATTTATTTTACGAATACAAAACATCTTATTAAGGTTATGAAAAAAATAAGTCTGGCCACGGCTGTTATCTTTTTTATGCTAGTATCGGGTCTTGGGTTCTCTCAAGACATTGAATTTACAAGTTCTACAGGAGGAATAAAAAAAGCGGGAATCACAGATAGATTTCAGGTGACTTATTCTGTAAATAAACGGGGACAATTTTCTTTGCCTAACTATAAGAATTTCAAAGTAATAGGAGGACTTTCGCAAGGAACAAGTAACAGTATTGTGCGTGATGTTACTGGAAGAACAACAGTAAAAACTAATTACTCATACGAAGTTGTATTACAGCCTACAAAACTGGGTACTCACGAAATAAAAGGTGCCAAGATAAAGGTTGGTAATACTGTGTATGAATCGCCAACAGTAACTATGGAAGTGGTGAAAGAAAGTCAGTCTAGGCAGCAAAGAGCACAAGATCCATTTAAGCAGATTAGACAAATGCAAGAGGAGATGATGCGAGGAATGGGAAGAAGGCAGCAACAATCTGTTGAAATTGGTAATAAAGATTTTTTTGGAAGAATATCTGTTTCAGAATCTAATCCTTATAAAAACGAACAGCTTTTAATCACCTATAAGTTATATACCAAGAATTTTAATTTTGGATTAGAAAAGTATGATTTTCCAACACAAGAAGGGTTTTGGAGTGAGAATATTAAAATTCCCGAAACCTCTAAACCTGTAATAGAAACAATTGATGGTCAACAATATCAGGTGTTTACAGTAAAGAAAGAAATACTGTTTCCACAGCAAGCGGGTAAATTAAAATTAAACTCATTTAGCTTGACTGCAAGGATTCAAACTTCCCCTTTTAGTGCACCAATTAGTAAATCTATAGTGAGTAATTCTCCCACAATTGAGGTGAAACCTCTACCGGTAAATGCACCAAAAAGTTTTATAAATCAGGTTGGAGAAATGGATATGAAAGTTATTTTTAACTCAGATTCTATACTGATAGATCAACCTATAGATCTTACTATTTCGATTTCGGGAAAAGGTAACCTTAAACAATTGAGCGAACTAAAGCTAAATTTCCCTGAGGAATTTGAAGTGTATGATCCAGAAACAAAGAATAACATTAGAATAAGTGAAAATGGAATAAGTGGAAGTAAAACGTATAATTATTTACTAATTCCGAGAAAAGCAGGAGTATTTAAAATAAAGCCAATTGCTTTTTCTTATTTTGATGTAAAATCAAATTCCTACAAAACTATTACTTCTGATGCGTTTACAGTAAATGCTTATAACGAAGATGGGACAATTGATGAAACAGTAATTGAGCAGACTGAAGAACTGACAGATAAAGTTGATAAAGAAGTTAAAAAAGGCGAATATACTTGGCTTTATATTCTTATTCCTAGTTTATTGGTAGGAGGAATAGCCTTATATTATCTTATTTTTCTGAGAAAAAATAAAGAAGAAACTGAGGAAGAAAGAAGGAAAAATGCAAGAAAGAAACTGGCTTTAAAAATGGCAGTTGCTAAACAACACTTGGACAACAATAACATTGCAGGATTTTATGATGAGACTTTAATAGGTTTGAATAAATACGTGAATGAAAAACTGCAGATAGAAACTGCAAAAATGACCAAAGAAAGTATCTCCGAAACTCTCACAAATAAAGGAGTGGGAGGAAAGACTACTAAATCTTTCATTACAGTATTGGAACAATGCGAAATGGCAAAATATGCCCCACTATCGCCACAAAATAACCTAGAGATTTACGAAAAAAGTGTAGATGTGATTGAGGAAATTGAAGAGGTCATTCGTTAGACGAATTTAATTTACAACCTCCTTTTTTTTGGTTTACAACTTATTGCTTTTTTCTTATAAAGTAGTTGTGAAATTATACCCATAACTATTTAAAAAATATAGTATAAAAAATATTTATTATAATATTTGCAACATTGTTACAAATATTTATTTATCTTTGATTCATATTATTAATTCAATTAAAAAAAAACATGATGAAAAAATTTAATAAAATAGTTATATCAGGGCTGGTAATTTTATCTGTATTAGCTTCTTGTAAGAAAGAAAAAGATGATCCAATTATTCCTAATGAAGAAGAAGTGATTACAACTCTTAATTATACTTTAACACCTACTGGAGGAGGAACTGCAATTGTATTATCGTTTCAAGATTTGGATGGAGATGGAGGAAGTGCACCAACCATTACTGGAGGAGCATTAGATTCTAATACAACATACACAGGAGTTTTAGAATTATTAAATGAAATAGAAAGTCCTGCAGAAGACATTACTCTTGAAGTAAGTGCTGAAGGAGATGAGCACCAATTCTTTTTTGAACCTTCTGCTACTGATGTAACTATTGCCTATACTGATATGGATGCAAATGGCGATCCAATTGGGATAACATCAACTCTTACAACAAACAGTACTAATACAGGAACATTAAAAATAACTTTACGTCACGAACCTGCAAAGAGTGCTACAGGAGTTTCTTCTGGAGACATAACAAATGCTGGGGGTGAAACAGACATTGAAGTAACTTTTAATTTAGATGTTCAATAAAAATTTATGTTTTTACTTTTTTCTTTTACTATTACCTGTAGTTTCAATTTCACAAGATTGTAAATTGACTGTTTCTGGAGTAGTAAAAGATTTGAGTACAGATAAACCAATTATTTTTGCCAATGTTTATCTAAAAGAATCTCAAAAAGGAGTTTATACTGATAGTCTGGGGTTTTTTAAATTCGAATCTATGTGTGAAGGAGATTTACACGTAAATATTAGCCATATTGGCTGCGAAGTTCAAGAAATCTTCTTCTCTTTGACAAAAGATACCAATGTCATTGTTTTTCTAGATCACAATGGCCATTTATTGAATGAATTTAAAGTGGAAGGAGAGGAAGATAAAGCAACCACTCAAGAATCTCAATCGATAAATTCTAAAACTATTGGCGAGAATTCAGATAAGAGTTTAGCAAATATGCTCGAGGGTATTTCGGGAGTTAGTGTAATAAAAAACGGAAGTGGTATTGCAAAACCAGTAGTTCATGGATTATACGGAACAAGAATTACTATATTGAATAATGGAGTTGCCCAAAGCGGACAGCAATGGGGTGTAGACCACAGTCCAGAGATTGACCCTTTGGTTGCCAATAAAATTACTGTAGTGAAAGGAGTAGGAGCTCTTGAATATCAAGGGAGTTCATTGGGGAGTGTAATTTTGGTAGAACCCAATAAAATTGACAATGAACCACATCTTCATGGAGAAGCTCGGTATTCTTTTGAAACCAATGGATTAGGCAATGGAATAAATCTTGAACTACAACAATATGGAAAACTATTTGCTTGGCGTGTCGTGGGAACTCTTAAGAAAAGTGGAGATAATCATACTCCCGATTATTACCTTACAAACACTGGAAACCAGGAAGCAAATATAGCTTTGCAATTGGAGAAAAAATGGAATAAGAAATGGTCGAGTGCTTTGTATTTCAGTTCATTCAATGCCGATTTGGGTGTGTTAAGAGGTTCACACATTGGAAATCTCACCGATTTGGAAGAGGCTTTTGAAAGAAAAGTTCCTTTCTATACCGAAGATAATTTTTCTTATTCGATTAACTCTCCTTACCAAAAGGTAAATCACCATTTACTTAAGTTCCAAACAAAATATATTATTAATGAAAAGCAATGGTTAGATTTTACTTATGCTGGACAGTATAATTTGAGAAAAGAATTTGATGTAAGAAGAAGCGGAAGATCCGAAATACCAGCTTTAAGTTTGAAACAAATTTCAAATTTTATTGAAGGTAAATACAGAAATTATTTACCAAAAAATTGGGATTTAAATATTGGTTTTCAAATAAACCATGTCGATAATACCAACTTACCCGAAACAGGGATTCTTCCATTAATTCCTGATTATCTTGGTTTTGAAACAGGCTTTTATGGATTAATTACCAAAAAAATGGAGAAAACGACATTTGAGTTTGGAGGGCGATACGATTTTGAAAACAGAAAAGTTGCAGCAATTTCTACCGAAGTTCCTCGATATATTTATAGAACAGAAAACGACTATCACAACCTTAGTGCTTTGTTTGGAGTTACACACGAGTTTCAAAAAAACTGGAAAGTAGCGTATAACATTGGATATGCCTCTAGAAATCCTGAGGTAAATGAATTGTACAGTAACGGATTGCACCAAGGAGTGAGTGGAATAGAGGAAGGAGATCCAACTCTCAACAAAGAGACCTCTATAAAGAATACGCTTTCGATAAAAGGGAATATAAAAGAAAAATTATTTGTGGAAGGAATGTTTTACAATCAAAACATTAAGGATTACATATATCTAAATCCACAAGATGAAATTAGGCTTACCATTCGTGGAGCTTTCCCTGTTTTTAAGTACCAACAAACTAATGTAAGGCTCACAGGATTTGATATTGCCACAACTTACCAAGCTAGCCAAAGATTTACTATTACAGCAAAGTACTGTTACTTAAAAGGAATGGACCAAACCAATGACTTGCCATTGATTTTTATGCCTTCCAATGCTATTTTTGCTGAGTTTGATTATGAATTACCAAAGTTGGGAACTTTCCAAAATGTTGGATTTACAGTAAATGGGAATTATGTATTTGAACAAAAAAACTTGTTTGCTTCACAAGATTTTGTAGCCCCTCCAGAGGCTTATTATTTGATAGGGCTTAAATTATCAGCAGAGAAACAATTGAAAAAACTAAAACTAAATCTCTACCTAAGAGCAGAAAACTTATTGAACACCACTTACCGAGATTACCTAAACCGACAAAGGTATTTTGCTGATGATTTGGGGTTTAATCTTGTGGCTGGGGTTAATATTAAGTTTTAATTCAATTTTCTCCAAAAAATTATTTTGTAGTTAGATTAGTTGTTGTATATTGTACAATAACTGTTATAATACATTTATGAAATCAATTTTATTCACTTTCAGTCTTTTTGTATTTTCTTTGAGTTATTCTCAAAGTTTTCCTATAATTTTTGACAGTAAAGTTACCACTTCAGATTTTATTGATTTTGATGGAGGAACAGCTATTGTTAGGGTTAATCCAGGTAAAACAGGAATTAATTTAAGTGATTCTGTTGCTCGAATGATAAGAGATAGTGGTCAAATACGGGTAGGAAGTAAATTAGTTCTTTCTGCTAATTTAGATTTTTCTGTGAATACAAAAATCACAATGAAAGTATATACAACAGCTCCAATAGGTACAGTTGTAAAATTTAAATTGGAAAGTTCGGCAGGTTCATTAGAGGTAAATGCTTTGACAACTGTTTCAGGACCTTGGGAAACATTGGAATGGATTTTTGCAGGAACTCTAACTATTTTAATGGGGTAGTTTTTTATGTTTGATTTTGGTAATTTAGGTAACGGAATGGCAAGTTCAGCTTTCTTTTTTGATGACATTCAGCAAGTAGTTGGGCTGCCAGCTCCGTCCTTATTATCATTACCAGTAAATTTTAAATCTGGAATAGTGAGTTCTGATTTTCTTGATTTTTCAGGAGCAGTTGGATCTGTTATTTTAAATCCATATATGACGGGTATTAATACAAGTAGTAAAGTAGGGTAGTTAGTAATTTAAAAATTGTTGTTGAACATTAAAAATATTCTATTGAATGACATTTTATCTAGATTACCTAAACAGGTAAAGGTATTTTGTAGATGATTTAGGGTTTATTATACTAGTTGGGTTTATTGTTAAATTTTAACTGTTTGTATAAGAAACGTAAGACAGGCTATAAGCAATACATTCCGGATTGATAATAAGCTAAATATAAATATTTTGCCTTAGTCTTTTTTCTGTAAAAAATTAAATTTTATAGTTGGCGACTTTGCAAAGAAACACAGATCTTACTCTTAATACCAAGAGTGATACAATTGTGTTTTTCAAAAAAAATACACAAACCTTTTGATTTGTGTATTCATAATTTTTTTTCAGTTTTCCCTATAAAAAAGGCATCTTAACCACCTTAGCTTTCAATTGCTTTTTTCTTACCTGAATGTATATTTCAGAATCTGGTGTACTTAGTTCCTTTGCTACATATCCCATTCCTATACCTTTATTCAATGAAGGTGACATAGTTCCAGAAGTAACAATTCCTATTTCTTTTCCATCAGCATTTACAATTGGGTAATCATGTCTTGGAATTCCTCTTTCAAGCATTTCAAAACCAACTAATTTTCTTGTAACACCTGCTTCTTTTTGTGCTTTCAGGTTGTCCGAATTAATAAAATCTTTAGTAAATTTTGTTACCCATCCCAATCCAGCCTCTAGCGGAGAAGTACTGTCGTTTATGTCATTCCCGTACAAGCAATATCCTTTTTCTAGTCTTAAAGTATCTCTTGCAGCTAATCCAATTGGTTTAATCCCAAACTCTGCACCCGCTTCAAATACTTTGTCCCAAATTTGTTTAGCTTCACTGTTCTTGCAATAGATTTCAAAACCTCCAGAACCTGTATATCCAGTTGCAGAGATAATTACATGTTCAACTCCAGCAAAATCTGCTACTTCAAAATTATAAAAAGCAATTGCAGCTAAATCTACACTTGTAAGTGATTGCATTGCTTCAACAGCTTTAGGTCCTTGAATTGCCAATAATGAATAATCCATAGATAGATCTTTCATTTCTGCCCCCATAGTATTGTGTTTAGAAATCCAATCCCAATCTTTTTGCATATTACTAGCATTTACAACTAGTAAGTATTGTTCTTCTTTTATTTTATAAATAATCAAATCATCTACAATTCCACCTTGGTCGTTAGGTAGGCAGCTGTATTGTGCTTTCCCCACAGTTAGTTTAGTTGCATCATTAGACGATACTTTTTGTATTAAATCCAAAGCATTTGGGCCCGAGATTAAAAATTCACCCATATGAGAAACATCAAAAACACCCACATCATTTCTTACAGTCTCATGCTCTATTCCTAATCCTTCATATTGCAAAGGCATGTAATATCCTGCAAATTCAACCATTTTTGCTCCTAAATCTATGTGTGTACTAGTTAATGCTGTTTTTTTCATAACTGTGTTTTGTATGTTTTAATTAAGCTATAAAGTTAAATTTTAATTGAGAAATGACAAATAATAATCAGGATTGTTTGTTCTTTTCGGCCTAATTTTTCGGAGCGATTTTAATGCAGTGTTTTACGTGAACGAAGGAAGAAGTTCCGTAGCTTGTGTAGGAAATCAATCACTGAATCGTAAAATTCAAGTTAAAATCGTGGAGTAGAATTAAGCCTAGATTTTTTTGGTTCGTTTTTTCATCAATGGAAAAAATGAATAAAGCTTAATCATTAAGGAAATTTATTTTATTTTAATTGAAAGCTTTATGAAATATAATTAGACCGAATAAAATAGGATGTAATAATCGAAATTAAATTACTTTTAAAAAATGAATAAATATTTAGTAAAATATGGGTTTCAATCTCCAAAAATCACAGATTTTTCTGATGAGAATTTGGGAATAATTATAGTGATTCCTTGTCATAACGAGGAGAAAGTAACTCGAACTTTGAACTCTCTAAAAAGCTGTTATAAAACAAAGTACCGTGTAAAAACTATTGTTGTAATTAATCAAAGTGAAATAGTTTTAGAAGAAATAGCTAATCAAAACGAGAAAACAGAATCTGAAATAAGAGAATGGAAGGAGAAAAATCCATTGTTTGATCTGGATGTGATTTTTGAAAAATCATTACCTAAAAAGCATGCAGGAGTAGGGTTGACAAGGAAAATAGGAATGGATGAAGCAGTGAATTTGTTTCATCAGATTAAAAAAGACGGAATTATTGTGGCTTTGGATGCCGATTGCGAAGTAGAACCCACCTATTTACAAGAAATAGAAAGTCATTTTGCTAAGAATCCGAAATCAAACGGCTGCTCTATTCGTTATGCACACCCTTTGCAAGGGAAGGAATACACAGCTAACATTTACAAAGGAATCATTAATTATGAATTGCATTTGAGGTATTACAACCAAGCATTGCGTTATTGTGGATTGCCTTATGCTTTTCATACTGTAGGATCTAGTATGGCAGTAAAATCCTCAGCCTACCAAAAGCAGGGAGGAATGAACAAAAGGAAAGCAGGAGAGGATTTTTATTTCCTTCAAAAAATAATAGAGCTAGGGAATTTTACTGAGCTCAATGCTACCTGTGTCATTCCATCTCCAAGAATTTCTGATAGGGTTCCTTTTGGAACAGGAAAAGCAATTGGCGATTGGATAGAATCCGAAGAGTTGGTTTATTTCACTTATAATTTTAATTCATTTTTGACGTTGAAAGAGTTAGTTGATAATATTTCAAATATTTATAATAAAGTAAATTACAGTATTAAAAGTAAAGTTTTACTTCAATTTATGGATTCAATAAATTTTGAAAATAAAATAGAAGAGATAAGGCAAAATACAACTAACTACCTTAACTTTGAGAAACGATTTTTTACGTTTTTTAATGCATTTACAGTGCTAAAATATGTTCATTTCGCTAGGGACAATTCTTTTCCCAATTTACCCGTTAAGGAAGAAGCAATCAAATTATTGAAATTAGTTTACCCCAAAGAATGTGAAGAAAAATCAACTATCGAAATTCTGGAAACTTATAGAACTATTGAAAAAAATGGGGAAAGAGATAATTAAATCCATTCAATCCGTTTTTAGGTATTGCTTTTCTCATTTCTACCAATTTGTCAACATTGGTGTAGCTTTTGGAGTATTGATGGTGTTTTTCTCTTTGGTATCCAACCGTGTAATTATTGATTATGCAGACGATTACGTGTATGAGTTTAAAAAGGATATTCCCAAGAATAACATTGGTTTAGTACTTGGAACTTCTAAGTATGCCTACAACAATGGAATAAACCCTTATTTTAAGCACAGAATGGATGCGGCTGCAAGACTTTATCACACAGGAAAGGTAAAGCACTTGCTTGTGAGTGGCGATAATCACAAGCACGGTTATAACGAGCCTCAGCAAATGAAAGATTATTTAATCAGTTTGGGAGTGAAAGCAGAGCACATTACCATGGATTATGCGGGTTTCAGAACTTTAGATTCTATGGTGAGGATTAAAGAAATATTTGGTCAAACCAGTGTGACAGTTATTTCTCAAAAATTTCACAATGAGCGAGCTGTATATCTTGCTAGAAAGAATGGAATAGAAGCTATTGGTTACAATGCAAAAACTCCATGGCAAAGTAAAAGACTACGAATAAGAGAGTATTTGGCAAAGGTTAAAGCAGTTTTAGACATAAATGTGTTGAAAACTAAGCCTAAGTTTTTGGGTGAAAAGATTGAAATTGCTCTTTAAAAGAAGTATTTTAGATTTCAATTATTTCGATATGAACAAATCTCTACTTTTATTTCTATTTGTGTTTTTAGGAACGTATACTTTTTCACAAACAAAAACTTCTTATTCCATTACCAAAAAAGGAGAAGTGAACGTAAAGAGATCTCTAGCTAGTGATTTAAAAGTAAAATTAACTAACCTTGAGCCACCTTCACCAGATGGAAACTCAACTAAAAGTTATTTGCTGAGGAGAAAAAATGAGATTCAGATTAACTATCCACAAACCAATTCGAGAGGTAATTCTAGGGCAGTGACAATTGACGATACCTTGACAGTAGGAAAATCATTTTTGTCAAACATTAGTTCTGCGGGTCAACCGAATGATAATTCTATGGCGATTTCTAATGACGGAATTGTAGTTTCGGCTTATAATTCAGCAGTTTTTATTCGCGATACCGAGAATGACACTACGCTAGGAGAAATTTCATTGAATACATTTTCTGCTCAAATTGGGATGAACTATGATAATTTTGATCCTAAAATGATTTACGATCCAGAAGCAGATAGATTTATATTAATCTACTTGGCAGGAAGGACAATTACCAACAGTAATATAGTTATTTGTTTCTCTCAAACAAAAGACCCAATGGGAGTTTGGAATGTATATTCCGTTTCAGGAAATCCCTTGAATGATGGATCTTGGAGTGATTATCCTGCTATTTCTATGACAAAAGAAGAGGTATTTATTACGATTAACTTGTTAAATCCTGGAGGAACTTGGCAGACTTCGTTTAAGCAAACTGTAATTTGGCAAATTGACAAAGCAGATGGATATGCTGGAGCTACTACAATTACTACTGATTTATGGTCGGACTTGAAAGAAGGAGGCGGTTTTATTAGAAACATGCATCCTGTGAGAGGAGGATTTGATTTGAAAAGTGAATCTCAGTACTTTCTTTCCAATAGAAATTTTGCAGCAATGAGCGACAGTATATATTTAATAAAAATTGACAATACCATTAACAGTTCTTCTGCAACAGTAGCTATTAAATTGATACGTGCCGATAAAAATTATTTTTTAGCTCCAAATGCAAGACAAGCAGGAAATAGATGGTTTGCTACAAACGATTCAAGAGTGTTAGGAGGAATTGTGGAGAATGGAAAGATTCAGTTTGTACAAAATTGCTTGGATACAACCACAGGGAACTGTGTGATTTACCACGGAGTAGTTTCGGATATTGATGGAACTCCAAGTATAGAAGGGAGAACTGTGAAAACAACAGGAGTAGATTATGGATATCCCAACATTGTTTACGGAGGAGTTATTCCAAATGAGAACAAAGCAGTAATTGGGTTTAATCACTCAGGAACAGCAATATTTGCAGGGGTTTCTTCGGTTTATTTTGATGGAAATAATTATTCTAAAATTAAAATTGTGAAAACAGGGAGCTCAGAAGTAAAGAATAACAGAGATTACTTAATGAGATGGGGAGATTATTTTGGAATGCAAAGAAGGTATAACGAGCCTTGTAATATATGGGTTTCTGGATACTATGGTTTAGCTCTAAAAAATAGATCATGGGTAGCAGAAGTAGGACTTCCTGGTGATTGTTTTGATACAATCACTGAAACGCCTTATACGGAGAATACTCTTTTTCCAAATCCAAGTATAACACAATCTGAAATCCATTTCACTTTGAATGAAGCCAAAGACATACGAATAGACTTGATTGGGAGTAACGGTAAGCTAATCCGTATTTTGTATGAAGATGCAGCTAAGAAAGGAGAAAACAGACTAAATTTCAGTACAGAGTCACTTGCTTCAGGAATCTATTTCATAAGAATTTATTCGGAGGAAGAGAATATTCTTACTAAGAAATTGATGAGGAGATAGTCGTGTTTTTGGTTATAAAATCTACTTATTTCAAAACTCCAGTAGATAACTCATTTTGGGCTTTTATGAGAATAATTTGTGTTTGTGCGATTGGCATTATTGAAAATAAGTTATTAAACCTATACTTTAACAAAAAATAATTAATCTTCTTATATTAAAATGTTTAAATTATTTTTTACATAAAAATAATAACAAATAAAATTTTAAAAATAAACTATTTTAAACTTTAAACTCACTCGTAGTATGGAAAGTAATTTCTGGATAATCAAATTCTGCTGTTCTCAATAAGAAAGCAGACTCGGCAAGGAAAACGTAGTTTTTATCTTTGTCAATCGCAATATAACTCGCTTTTCTTCTTACAAATTCATCCAGTTGTTTCTTGTCTGTGGTAGTCATCCAACACGCTTTGTGGAAATTTCTTGGAGTAAAATCACAGGAAGCTCCGTATTCGTGTTTCAATCTGTATTGTATCACTTCAAACTGGAGTTCTCCAACTACACCAATAATCTTTCTGTTACCGGGTTGTTGCGTAAATAATTGAGCAACTCCTTCATCCGTCAATTGTTGAATTCCTTTCTCCAATTGTTTTGATTTCATAGGGTCTTTATTCACCAATTCTTTGAATATCTCTGGAGAGAAACTTGGAATACCTTTAAAATTCATTTCTTCGCCTTCTGTAAGCGTATCTCCAATTTTAAAACTACCCGTATCATACAATCCAATTACATCTCCAGGGAAGGCAGAATCAATTACACTCTTGTCCTGTGCCATGAAACTAGTAGGGTTATTGAATCTTAATTTCTTACTAATTCTTTGGTGCTCGTAAAATTTATTTCTTTCAAATTTCCCAGAACATACTTTAAAGAAAGCAATTCTATCTCTGTGTTTTGGGTCAAGGTTAGCATGTATTTTAAATACAAATCCAGATAATTTTAATTCTTCAGGATCTACCATTCTTATATCCGTTTCGGTAGGCCTTGGTGAGGGAGCAATTTTTATAAAAGAATCCAATAATTCTTGAACTCCAAAATTATTCAGTGCCGAACCAAAGAAAACAGGAGCAAGGTCACCTTTCAAATAGGGAGCTTGGTCAAATTCTTCATAAACCCCTTCAATCAGTTCCACATCTTCTCTCAGTTGATTAGCATCCACTTCACCTACCATTTCATCCAATTGAGAATCGGATAAATTGTTAATTGCAACTACTTCGTCTTCAATGTTTGTTTTGTTTACTTGAAATAAATTAAGCGAAGAATTGAATAAATTATAAACCCCTTTAAATCTATCTCCAATATTTATTGGCCAAGAAAGTGGACGTACTTTAATCGATAATTTCTCTTCTATTTCATCCAAAAGCGTGAAAGGATCTTGTCCTTCTCTATCCAATTTATTTATAAAAACCATTACCGGAGTGTTCCTCATTCTACACACTTCCATTAACCTTTCGGTTTGTGGCTCCACTCCATTTACACAGTCAATAATAAGAATTACAGAATCTACAGCTGTTAAAGTTCTAAACGTATCTTCTGCAAAATCCTTGTGACCAGGAGTATCCAGTAAGTTTATTTTTAAATCTTTGTAATTAAATCCCATTACAGAAGTTGCTACAGAGATTCCCCTTTGTTTCTCAATCTCCATAAAATCGGAAGTAGCAGTCTTTGTAATCTTATTCGATTTTACTGCTCCAGCAGTCTGAATTGCTCCTCCAAAGAGTAGTAATTTCTCTGTCAAGGTAGTTTTTCCAGCATCTGGATGACTAATAATTGCAAAAGTCCTTCTCTTCTGTATTTCTTCTGATAATTCGCTCATAGAATGCAAAAGTAATCTATTGCTACCAATCTCCCAATAGTATTGTTAGATTATACCATTTATTAGTTCAATTTGCTAAAGTAAACTTAAAAGGTTGTTGGAATTGTTACGCAAGCTTTGAAATAAGAAGAATCAAATTCATCTAAATCTACTTTTTTTTCAAAAATACCGTAAACTGTAGAGCCTGTTCCTGTCATGGAAGCATAAATGGCTCCTTTTTGATACAATTTTTCTTTTATTTTCTCTATTTCAGGATAAATTTCAAAAATTGAAGATTCAAAATCATTAACAATATATTTTTTCCAATTCTCAATGGGTTCATTTTTAATGTGAGAAAGGAGGGAAGTCCTCTCTTTTTTTATCACGGTATGATTTGAAAAAGCTTCTCTGGTACTGATGTGAATGTTAGGATTAATTAATGCAAAATAATAATTAGATAAATCCAATTCCATTTCACTTAAAATCTCTCCTGTTCCTTCTATAAAGCTAGGTTTGTTATCTATAAAAAAAGGACAATCGCTTCCAATTTTATTAGCGTAATCTTTTAATTCTTGTATAGTTAATCCCAATTCATAATAATCATTCAATCCTTTTAGCATAAAAGCTCCATCTGCTGATCCTCCACCAATTCCTGCGCCAATCGGGATATTTTTATACAGATAAATAGACAAAGCAGGAAGGTTAAACTTATCTTTCAATAAGTGGTAAGCCATCAAAACAGAGTTTGATTTTTCTTCATTAATGATAATGTTACACTCAAATTTCGTTTCGTCAGACTCAATAAACTCTAGGGAATCAGTAATTGGAATGGGTAAGAAAATACTTTCCAAGTTATGGTATCCATCTTCTCTTTTATTGAGAATGGAAAGCCCCAGGTTTATTTTTGCGTTTGGAAATAAAAGCATAAACAAAGATGCATAAAAAATCTCAAACTCTAAATAATTTATTAGAGTTTGAGATTTTATGTAAGCTGCTGTGAATAGTACTGTTACTTTTTTAGTTTATAAATAACTTGTATTTCAAGGATATATTGAATTCCAATTAATGGAGCTATTTCATCTATTACTTTATCTACTCCATATTCAGATTCTATGCCATCATAATAAAAAGTTTTCTCTTTTCTCACTTCCTTTTTGGTATAGTTGCTGTTGTAAGCATAAGTAACTAAAGAAGTTTCAAATGCTTCTTTGTATTGCTTATATAGGTTTTTTGGGTAGGAGGTTTTAAATTTTTTATAAGTCAATCTATAATTATTGGATATTTTTTTAGAGCTAAATTCTTCAAAAACATCTTTCTTATTCTTTATGACTTTTTTTGCTGCCTTCAATAATTCAGTATTTATTGTTTCCATATCTTTGCTTACGTAGTCTACTTTAATAATATCATGAATTTCAAATTCAGAACAATAATTAATTATGTTTTCTATCTGAGATAAATCCTTAACTTTTATTATAATATTTTTTCTAATATTGAAACCATCAAAATATTCATTAACCTCTCTGCCAGTTATTTTAAAATCATATTGTTTTGTTTGTGATATGAAATCTACATAGATTTCATCATTTGAAATGTCTAATAAATTAAGTTTTTGTTTCACATTATCAATTCTTTTATTTATTTTTTGATTTACCTCAATCACAGTTTTTCCTAGCTGATTTGCTCCAATAGTAATTAAATAATAATCCGCTTTTTGATTAAGCAAAACCTTTGCAGTAACGACAAGAGTAGAATCTGTAGAGTAAATACTTGTCTTTTCTATCGGTTTTCTGTTGTAGTTGTATGAGCGGTTTTTATTATTGTTATTATAGATTTGATTTCCGCCAACTTGAGAGTTTAAATTTAAGCTCATTGACAAAGAGGTAATTACGATTATTATTAATGATTTCTTTTTCATGTTTTTATATTTTTACGATTTGTTTTTTAAAATTTACTTAAGTCAAGTGATTTGTCAGTATCATACTCTATTTTATAAGTATAATTTAGTTTTTTATTTCCTTTAGCTTTCAAGTCAAATTCCCATTTCATCATTCCTGTTTTTTTATTAAAATTTGCTCTAGATTTACTTTCCAAGGTTACTTTAATTGATTCATCTCTAGATACAGGAATATGATCTTCTACAATTATGTTGTAAGTTATTGAACTCATGTTTTTCACAAATAAATCGTAAGAAATAGTTGTGTTTTTTCTGTTTGAGAACACTTTCTCTCTTGATTTTTCTTTGTCTTTTGTCCTCTTTATTTTCACATTTCTATCGTTGCCTAAGGAAATGTAAAGTGTGTCGTTAGCAGTTGGGTTTATTCTAGTTTCGCCAATGTAACTTCCTTCATAAAATAAATTTGCTTTGGATGGCAATAAATCCAAGTCTTCCCAATCCAATAATTGAGCTACCAAATAAGATTCTTTGTCGTATTTTGGGACTAAATAATGAGAGTATTTTGCTTTGATTGATTGTTGTTCCACAGCTACCATGTGAGCTTTGTTATCAGATTTTATCGAATACCTCAAATCTATTTTGTATTCCACATTCGCCATAGTTTGTGTTTTTACGGTATAGTTTGTAGAACTTACTGCCGAAGGAGCAGGGCGGTTACTTCCACTATAGGAAAGAGATTCCTCCATGTTTACAGTAGCCACGTCAGCAGAAGTAAATTGAATACTATTTAATTGTGCAACATTTGATTTTGTCTTCAGTTTACTCGCGTCTTTATAGTAACCTAAATTAGGATTGTAATAATTAATATACCAAATACTCAGCTCAGGTTTTATTTTGTTTTTATAAGGATTATTGGTAGAAAGAGTCAATTTTACATTGTCCCAATCTTCTTGAGTATTTTGATAAATAGTAGCTTTCATAGTTAAATCTACTGGGGAGTTAATGTCTTTTACACGAATATCATAACTAGGAGACCAACTTGCATTGGTTACAAAGTAAGTAATCGTCATGTTCCCAGAGACTTCTTTTTTTGATTGCACAGTAACCACAATTTGATGTATGGGCTTTGCATTATTTTTTGGCGTGTTGTTTCTACTGTAATTATTAAGAATAGAAATTCTTTTATTTAATGTCCTTTTCAGAGTAGATAAATCGCTTTGCTTTCTTTTTAGTTTTTGCTCCAAATCATTTATTTCAAATAATTGTTTTCTTAAATAAGCTAAAGAATTGATTAGAGTAGGTAAGGTGTCTTTTGTAAAAACTTTATTTTTAAGTAAATAATTTTTCTCTGTTCTAAGGTGTTGTAATTTTTGAGAAATATTAGTTACTTCAAAATCAATATTCCTTATCGAATCTCGAGTTCTTTTTATTTGACGAGTGATTTTAGTAGGAATTTCAACTGCTTTTGAAGGTTCGGGATATTTTATATTCTTTTTTGTATCTAAAATAATGTAATCGCCCATTCCTTTTACCTGAATAGTTTTTTGGTTTACATAAGGAGATACATCATTAAAATATAGGGTATTTATCCCTGTTTTAAGAGTAACATTTCCTCTTCTAGAAACTTGAGCTCCATTGAGATAAACGGTAACGTTTTTAATTTTAGATTTTATATCTTTTTCATAGTTGCCAGAAAAGAATGAATTTGAGAAAGTAAAGAAGGCTAGAGGTAAAAGTAATTTTTTCATTTTTATCGTTTTATTTTACTTTCTGTACACCTAAGTTTTAATTAGGTTCAAAATAAAATGATAAAAAAGACTCACACGAAGTTTTATAAACTTCTGTAAAAATGGTTGAAGATTCTCGTTTATTTCTGTAATCCTCTGTATTGCAATAAAGCAAACCAATAAATTGGTTGAGGCCCGCCATCATTATCCGAAGTTGGTCTCCAATGTATAAAATGTTAAGTTTATATAACGGTTGTGTGAGTCAATATCTTTTAGAACTTTCTTACTGTAAATGTACGCTATATTTCTCACAAAAGGAATAAATAATTGATTCTTGAATACTATTTTATTAAAAATATCAATTTCAGTTACTTAAAAAATTTAAACAAAAATTACAGGGATTGTTGAATTTTTTACCTATTTTAATGAAAGAATTATGGGAATATTAAAAGACATAGGAACTTACGAGTATAATTGTCCTCATTGTATGGAAAATTTAAGAGCCAAAGAAGGCATTGAGTTTCATACAAGGAACGAAAAAGGAAAGATGCGTCCAATTTTTTTAGATCCTGACTTAGGGAAGTACGAATTTTATTATGACTACAGCCATGTATTTAAGGATAAAGAAAAAGTAGATTTCTCTTGTCCTCATTGCGAAATAAACTTAAAATCGTCTAAACATTCAGATTATGTTGAGATACTAATGGTTGTGAGTGAAGATGTGAAATTTGAAGTGCTATTTTCTCGATTATATGGAGTGAAAAGAACCTATATTGTAATGGAAGATTATGTAGAAAAACACGGTGATGATATGTTAGATTTTGATGAATTATACGAAATTTAGTAAACTGCTTTTGCCAATACCAATACAATTAGTTTAATCTCTTTTACCGATTTCAAACCGTAGATACATTCTACTAAAGTTGATCCGGTTGTAATTACATCATCAATTAGTAAAATTGTTTTTCCTTCTAATTCTTTTGGGTTGTTAACTTCAAAAGCATTCTTAATGTTTTCTAGTCTTTCTAGTTTATTCTTCTTTGTTTGAGTTTCAGTGTATCTTATTCTTACCAGGTTATTAGTTAGAATTTTTTTTTCAATTACATTATTTATTCCATTGCTTAAGATTTCACTTTGGTTATAACCTCTTTCGTATAATTTCTTTTTGTGAAGAGGAACAGGAATAACATAATCAACCTCCTGCAACTGGGATTTAAATTCGGCACCAATAAGCTCCCCAAGAAATGTACCTAACTGAAGGTTGGAATTATATTTTAATTCGTGTAATAACTGTTGTGTTTTCCCATCTTTATCAAAATTAAATAAATGTCCACCCCCAATTAATGACTGCTGGTTGCCTAATAATGAACTTATTTCTGTTTTATTAGAAATGATTGACTCACCTTTTGGGATATAGAAAAAACAATTAGAACAAATGAATTTTTCGTTTCTCAAAAGAGAATCGTTACAAGTAATGCAGTTGTTTGGAAAACCGATTTTTATTAAATGAGAAATAACACCCAATTTTTTTACTGTTTTAATCGTTAATACTTCTTAAAATACATATTTTTACATTAATAAAAGAATGATATGAAAAATAAAACACCACTTCTCATCACAGGCCTAGTCATATTGACTTTACTTTCAGTTTTTTTGGGATATGAGTTAAACACCAAAAACAATCAAAATCAAATTCTAGAATCTGAAATAATGGAACTAGAAAGCTTGATGAAAGGGAATGGATTAAATGACATGATGGAGGATGATATTTCTTCTTCTTTATCTAATTTACTTGAAGATTATAGTGCGGTAAATACTAATAACCAGGAATTGAATGATAGTATTGAGCTACAAAAACAAAAAGTCACTTTGTTATTGTCAGAGCTACAAGACTCAGAAAAAAGAAGAAAATATAGTTCTAGGGAATTATATAAAATGAAAAAGGAAGCTCAGACTTTGAGAAATGTAATGAAAAATTATGTACACAAAGTAGATTCTTTGAATACGCTTAATAAAGAATTACAGGCAACTATAAAAGTAAAAGACAATACCATTACAAAAGTATCTGGAGAAAGAGACAACTTAAAAACACAAACAGAAAATCTTTCTAAAACAATAGAAAAAGGGTCTAAACTCAGAATAGTAAACTTAACAGCAGAAGCAATCCGAGTTAGAAACAGTGGTAGCTTTTCAGAAACAACAAGATCTAAAAGAACTGACCAGATAAAGAGTTGTTTTACAATTGTAGAGAATACAATTTCTGAAGCTGGGAGTAAAACATTCTATATGAGAGTTATCTCTCCGGAAGGAAATGTATTAGTAAATACAAAAAGCAGTATTATAGATGTGGCTGAAAGCTCAATAGAAATAAGTATTTCTAGAACTATAGATTATCAAAACAATGCAGTTGATCTTTGTATATTTTATGAAAAAGCTATAGAAACCTTACCAGAAGGGGATTATAAAATAGAAATTTATACAGAAGGAACTTTGGTAGGAACTACTACTTTTGCACTGAGATAAAAGAACAATTGTAACTATGAATAAAGACAAATATTTGAGCTTAGTAGAGCTAGCCAAAAACCTTAATAAACAAGCTACAAAACTTGATAAGGGGAAAATGGATCTAGCCGAAATATCTGAAATGCTGGAAAACAGTAGAGATATTTATGAGCGATTAACCATATTGAGATACAAGGCTTTGTTGGAGAACAAGTATGTAAATGTTAAACCAGTTCAAGTAGAAAAAGCACCTTTCACGGAAATTATAAAAGAAGAGACAGGGTTTTTATTTAATTTTGGGTCAGATAAAGAAGATTTGATTGAGATTTCTCACAATCAAAAAAACTTATTGGATGAGATTCAAGAAATAGGAGGGGATGGAGTAGAATCTAAATCTTCGGTAAATGAGCAATATGCTTCAACACCTGATAAAACAGAATCATTAGCCGAAAAACTGAATAAAAGTAAGATTCTAGACTTAAATAAAGGCATTGGGTTAAATCAAAGATTTTTATTTACAAATGATTTATTTAGAGGAGATAAAAATACATTTGAAAAAACTTTAGATAAATTAAATTCCTGCGATACAATTATAGAAGCTAAAGCCTATTTATCCTCAGATATTGAGCACAATTTCGAATGGGATTTAGAATCTTCAACAGTACAACAATTTATTTCACTTATAGAGAGAAAATTCATATAACACACTTATGCACATAGCACAAAGAATTCAAAACATGGAGCCATCCGCAACCTTGGAAATGGCCCAAAAAAGTAGAGAACTTAAATCTCAAGGGATTGATATCATTAGCCTTAGTTTAGGTGAGCCAGATTTTGACACTCCAGACTATATAAAAGAAGCAGGAATAAATGCGATCAAAAATAATTTCAGTAAATATCCTCCTGTTGCTGGTTATATGGAGTTGAGAGAGGCAATTGTAAACAAATTTAAAAGAGACAATAACTTAGATTTTAAACCAAGTCAGGTTGTAGTTTCTACGGGAGCAAAACAATCACTTGCTAATATATTTTTAAGTGTTTTGGACGAAGGAGATGAAGTAATCGTGTTTGCACCTTATTGGGTAACTTATTATGAGCAAATAAAATTGGCTCAGGGAGTTCCAGTTGTTATTCAATCGGATATTTCTACTGATTTTAAAATTGACATAGAAGACTTAAAGAATGCAATAACAGCTAAGACGAAGCTTATTATTTACAGTTCACCTTGTAATCCTTCGGGAACAGTTTTTACAAAGGATGATTTAGAAGAAATAGCAAAGGTTGTTTCTAAGCATCCAGAGATTACTATAATTAGTGACGAAATATATGAGCTAATAAATTTTGATGGAAAGCACGAAAGCATTGCCCAATTTGATTACATAAAAGAACAAGTTGTGATTGTAAATGGTATATCCAAAGGGTTCGCAATGACAGGTTGGCGATTGGGATATATTGCAGCACCACAGTGGTTGGCAGATGCTTGTATCAAAGCTCAAGGCCAAATAACTTCGGGAACATCTACCATCTCTCAGAAAGCAGCAACAGAAGCAATTTCTAATTCTCCAGATAAAGTAAAATACATGCTGGATGAATTTAAAGAAAGAAAAAAACTGGTTGTAGAAGGATTTAATGCAATAGAAGGAGTTGAGTGTAATAATCCTTCAGGAGCATTTTATGTATTTCCAGATGTGAGTTCATTTTTTGGAAAATCATACGAAGGAAAAACTATTAATAATGCTTCAGAGCTTACTTTATTTATACTAGAGCAAGGAAAAGTAGCTTTAGTAACGGGAGAAGCATTTGGTTCTGATACAACAATTAGAATTTCTTATGCTGCATCAAAAGAAAACTTAATTGAGGCAATAAAACGAATAAAAAATGCTTTATCCTTATTAAACTAATAGAATGAATAAAAAGCAAGTCATATTAATTTTTGGGGTCTTGTTATTGGTTTCTACAATCGTTAGATCTCAAAACAAACCTTTGAATTTACCCAATTTCACAAAAAGTTCATATCATTTTGGGTTTTGGTTGGGTTATACTCAATCTGCAATAGTTCCTACAAGAAAACCAAATTATACATTTAACGACTCATTAATATCTATGACTCCTTTATCTATTGGGTCATTTGCTGTGGGACCAATGGGCTCTATCTCTTTACATAAAAACATAAAAGTAAGAGCAGCCATTCTTTTGTCGTTCCAGGATAGAAGTGTAGACTATGTATTTTGGATAAAAGATACAACCGAGGTATTTAATAAAAAGCTTAGTTCAGTTTATGTTGAGTTTCCTGTTCAGATAAAATTTGTAACAAATAGAATTAATAATGTTGCTTTTTATTCAACAATAGGAGCAAAGTATGGATATGATTTCTCTTCTAACATAAGTGTGAGAGATGATTTTAATTATGAAGATGTATTAAAAATAAAGCGCAATAACTTTGCTTATTCTTTAGGTGGAGGAATAGATTTTTATTTGACTTATTTTAAATTCGGAATAGATTTAAGAATGGATTTTGGTATAAATAATGTCCTAGAAAAAACAAATACTTTCTATTCTAGCCCTCTTGAAAAGTTAAAAACAAGGATGTGGCAATTATCTTTCACATTTGAGGGATAATTTTTTTCAATTTAGTTGAATTAAACTTAGAAATTTTTATATTTGCACTCTCAAATAGAGAATGTCCCATGGTGTAATTGGCAACACGTCTGCTTTTGGTGCAGAAGAGCCTAGGTTCGAACCCTAGTGGGACAACAAAAACAACAATCAAAACCTCCTAATTTAGGGGGTTTTGTTGTGTAAAGTCTTTTCGTTATTGATGTATAACAAAGTTTGGGGTTTATTGGTATGTAAAATTAAAACCCAATTCACACTATTAATCATTCAATTATTGCCCCTAGATTGACCCCTCTAAATATTCCTCTATTTTTTCAATTTCGTTGTATAGAATTGCTTTAGTAGTTTGTAGATACTTACTAATAATGTTTTTATTCTCTTAGTCAAATTGTGCAAGTCTTGAAAACGAAAATAATACTGTAAGACCTTATTTCGGAAAAATAGAACAAGCCGAAAATGATTTTGTAGAACGAGAATTAGATAAACTCAATGATAAATAAAGATATTTTCGAGAATATGTCTGTTAACTTAAAAGGAGATTTTGTATTTCAAAAAGGTTCTTTTGTTGGTAGTCGTGTTTATGGATTTCTTAAAATGGTTCTTTATAAAACAGATTCATTCTTTGTTTAGGTTTTACAAATAAAGTATATAAAACGAAATGTTTGTGAGTATTTACCCAAAATCACAACTATAAATGTATCAAATATGTATCAATAATCACGATAGATTAATCTATATTTACAAAAAGTTAATTTAAAACATATAATGAAACAAATAACACTTTCAATTATAGCTTTGTTTACTTTCATATATGCGGATGCACAAGGTTATTATTACTTTAAAGACAGCACAGGAGCTAATCCTGGAGGATTAAATACTGAAGCAACTGAATATCCAGTTGGTGGTGGTATAAGTTCTGGATGGACAACAATTTTAGGCGCATCAAATACTTCTCCTACCTTGTCACCAAGTCAAACAATTCCATTTACATTTAATTTTAATGGTGGAGCTGTTACTTCTTACAAAGCCATTTCGAATGGAAGTATCTCATTTGATGCCAGTCCTACTGTACCGCCATCTTATGGTGTTGTTACTTTACCTTCTTCAACTTACCCAAATAATTCAGTAAATATTGTTGGAATTCAAGGTTCTGGAACCAATGATAATATCGTAACCAAAACATTTGGTTCAGCTCCTAATAGACAACACTGGATACATTTTTCATCATACACGTCTTCAGCAATCACTTCTGCTTGGACTTATTGGGCAATAGTGTTGGAAGAAACTACTAATAAAATATATGTGGTTGATATGAGAAGTAATGCAATATATGCTGGAATCACTGTTGGAATTCAGTTAAATAGTACAACAGCAGTTTCCGAATCTGGTTATGCAACATTAAGTTCAAACCATCCAACACCTCAGGACAATAGATTTTTTGAATTTTTTCCAGGCCCTCAACCTTCTTTTGATATGGCAGGAAAATCAAGTACGGTTGATAATATATACCAATTGAGCAGTGCTCCATTTAATATTACTGGAACACTTCAAAATAGAGGGGCAGCTACAGTTACATCTTATAATATTAATTATAAAGTTGGTGCGGGAAGTACAGTTACTTCTAATATCTCTGGAGTTGGTGTTGCTACTGGAGTGATTACTAATTTTTCTCATCCAATTAATTGGAATCCAACCGCTATTGGAACATACACAATTGAAGCTTGGGCATCAAATATCAATGGGAATCCAGACGCTAACACAGCTGATGACAAAGTGATTTTCAATGTAGAGATTGTAGATACTATTATTTCAAGAAAATCGCTTTTGGAGGCTTTTACCTCTTCATCCTCTCCTCCTGATTTTTCTGCTAATAAACATTTAGATACTGTTGTTGTGCCTTCATTATCAGCTGGAACATATACTATAATAAAATACCAACAAAACTTTCCTGGAATTGGAGATCCTTACTCTACTGCCAAGAGTGTTGCAAGAAGAACGTTTTATGGATTGAATTCTATTCCAATGATGGAGATAGATGGACAATGGGATCAAAATATGTATGCTATTAGAAAACCAATCATTGAGTCATTTCAGATCGAACCTTCATTTGTTAGTATTGATATTTTAAGCTCAAGTATTACAGGAAATACAGTTTCAATTAATGCTGATATTAAACCTTGGGCAAATTTATCTGGTAATTTGAAATACCATGTTGTTATTACAGAAAAGAAAACAACTCAAAATGCAACTACAAATGGTCAAACTGAATTTTTTCATGTAATGATGGATATGTTGCCAAATGAAAATGGTTCAAGTCTAACTTCTTTAACTAAGGGTGTTGTTACTAATATTAATATGGTTAGTACATTTGATACTACAAATGTGGAAGAATTCAATGATTTGAAGGTGGTTATTTTTGTTCAAGACTCCCTATCAAAGAAGATTTTACAATCTGAATGGATGGACATATCAAGTTCGACCTATGGAACAGATTCTATAACAGCATGTGACTCTTACACATGGATAAATGGAATAACTTATAGCGCTTCTAATAATTCTGCTACAGATACCTTAACTAAAGCTAGTGGTTATGATTCTGTGGTTACTTTGAACTTAACAATCAACAATTCAAACACTGGAACAGACGTTCAAACAGCCTGTAACAGTTACACTTGGATTGATGGAGTAATTTACACGAGTTCGAATAATACAGCTACTCAAACTTTGACGAATGCGGTTGGTTGTGATTCTATAGTGACTTTAAATTTAACCATTACTAATTATTCATCAGCGACAGATATTGTTAGTTCTTGTAACAGTTACACATGGATAGATGGGATTACTTATACAGCAACTAATAATACAGCAACTGACACACTAACTAATTCAGTAGGATGTGATTCAATAGTGACTTTAAATTTAACCATTACTAATTCTTCATCAGTGACAGATATTGTTAGTTCTTGTAATA
>CAJJDF010000026.1 GCA_905182785.1 uncultured Flavobacteriales bacterium | reverse complement strand
AATTCTATAGGGTTCAAATACATTAACAATGTAAATGACTTCTGCCCTTTTCTTTTTAATTCCTAAAAAAGTACGATCAATATAACGAACTGAATCACGAACAGTATTATTAAAAAATCCTTTCCTTATTAAATATAAATGAAGTTGACTAGCCGATTTAGAGGCCGATTTCTCATCATATATAACCGGTTTTTCACCAATAGAATATAAAAGCTTCTCTCCAAAAGAATCAAAATTTTCAGATGTTCTAAAACTAATTGTATCTTTTTCTCTTCTAACTTTTCGAATATTCTTCCTCCTTATTGTTTTGTTCTTTCTTCCTATTTTCCTCAATTCTCTATTAGCAACTCTAGCAGAGTCCATAGAGTTATGCAACATAAGGTGAAACTTAATTACAGAAAATATCTTTTTATTGGGTCTTTGCTTTATTACAAAACCCAAATCTCCTTTGTCAACTTTATCATTATTGGTAATGATTTTATTTTTATCCAAAAGGTAATCACTCTCTTTCAACTTTCTTGTATAGCAAGAACTCACCAAAAAGGATAGAAAAATTACAGCTATGAAATGTTTATGTGACAATTATCAGTTACTTTTATAAAATATAATAGGATAACACGCAAAATTAATGCCTGAAATTACAAAAAACCAATTGAAACACATTCGTTTACTTAAACAAAAAAAATACCGTCAAGAATTTGGTGAGTTTTTGATTGAAGGAGAAAAGAATATCGAAGAACTCTTGAAATCTAATTTTAAGATTAACGCGCTTTATGCTACTTCCGACTGGAACTACACTAACTGCAAAGAAGAAGTTACTTTAGTAACGACAAAACAATTGTCTCAAATAAGTAATCTTTCTTCTCCCAACAAAGTTTTAGCTTTAGTTAAGCTTCCAATAAACGAATACAATGAATCTATTTTAAAGAATGATTTAACTTTGGTTTTGGATTCTATAAATGACCCTGGGAATTTGGGAACAATAATTAGGACTGCCGACTGGTTTGGAGTGAAAAATATTATTTGCTCTACAGATTCTGTAGATTGCTACAATCCAAAAGTAGTACAAACTACCAAAGGCTCCTTATTCAATGTAACGGTTCATTATCAAGAATTATCAACTATACTTGCTAACACAAGCAATAAAATTTATGGAGCAGCACTAGATGGCGAAGAAATAAATAAAGATTTTTCACCTCAAAAACCTTCAATTCTACTCATGGGAAGCGAATCTCATGGAATTTCTGAAGAGATAGAAAACTTTGTGACAGACAAAATCCTAATAAAACAAAACGGAAAAGCAGAATCCTTAAATGTTGCGATTGCAACTTCCATTTTATTATATCAATTCACTTCTTAATTTATTTTTTATGACAATACAAGATGCACAAACGATTGTAGATAATTGGATTAAAAAACATGGCGTTCGCTATTTCAATGAATTAACAAACATGGCAATTCTTACAGAGGAAGTAGGAGAAGTAGCCAGAATAATCTCCAGACAATACGGAGAACAATCATTTAAGAATGAAGAAAGTGACAAGAAATTAGGAGATGAATTAGCTGATGTGCTTTTTGTAATTATTTGTCTTGCAAATCAAACGGGAGTTGACTTGACAGAAGCTCTAGAAAAAAACTTAGAGAAAAAGACAAATAGAGATGGAGAAAGACATCACTCTAACACCAAATTGGCGTAACGCATGAGAAAATTATCCTTTTTTGTTTTAATATTATTGATTGCTTGCACTCCTAATCCCATTGTCGATAATAATTATAGCTTTCAAAAAATTGAAAAGGAATTGAGTGGAAAAAGCATTGATGGCACGTTAGTTTCAAAACAAAAACTAATTGCGGGAAAGAAATCCAACACAGCTATTTTCTATAAAAGCAACAATAATTTAATAAATGAAATTGACATTCACATCAATTCCAAACAAGATTCCGCTTTTCCAATTCTTGTCAATTATTACAACCAAAAATTCAATTCCAACAAAAACGACTCTATTTTTAACACTTGGCATACAGATTCATCCGAATTTATCTTGTATAAAAACTCGGATAGTAGTATCTTAGTCAACATTTTTAAGAGAACCTATTTATAAAATTTTATGGCGAATACATCAGATATCAGAAACGGATTATGCATTAGATTCAAACACGATTTATTTAAAATCACTGGATTTCAGCATGTAAAACCAGGAAAAGGACCAGCTTTTGTAAGAACAAAGATGAAAAGTTTGACTACAGGAAGAACCTTAGACAACACTTTTTCTGCAGGACACAAAATAGAAGATGTGCGTGTAGAAACAAGAAATTACCAGTTTTTGTACAAAGATGACCAAGGGTTTCACTTTATGAATACCGATAATTATGAGCAAATCATGTTGCAAGAAGCTATGATAGATAATCCTCAGTTTTTAGTAGACGGAGATTCTGCAACCATAGTATTTGATGCAGAAAACGAAACGCCAATTACTTGTGAACTTCAACCTTATATCGACACAGAAATTACTTATACTGAACCAGGTATAAAAGGAGACACAGCAACAAACACTTTTAAACCTGCAACAATAGCTACCGGAGCAGAAATTAGAGTCCCATTATTTATAAATATTGGTGATAAAGTAAAAGTAGACACAAGAACGGGAGATTATAAAGAAAGATTGAAATAATAGTTTTACTACAAAACTTCAAAAAAACCGTCTCGAATTATCGAGACGGTTTTTTTTGTAATGAATTGTCAATTTGTCTGTCAAATAATTCAAAATAAAGAATTGGCACAATTATTAAGTAAATTAGGTGTGAAACAAAAAGTATCTATATTTCAAGGAATGGCAATCCCATTTTTACTGCTCGTAATTATTTGGGGAGTTCATTTTATAAATCTATCTTTTCCTACGCTTAATATTTATGCCTATGGTGTTCTACCTAGAGAGATTTCCGGGTTAAAAGGAATTCTTTTTTCACCTTTCATTCATAGCACTAGCGATAATTTTAGTCATATATTTAATAATTCTGTACCTCTGTTTGTACTAACCTATTTCTTTATGGTTTCTTACAAGTCTATATTTACTAAGGTTACGGTTTTTATTTGGCTATTTTCTGGGGTTTGTGTTTGGTTGGCAGCAAGAGAAAATTACCACATTGGTGCAAGTAGTGTAATCTACGGATTAGCTTTTTTTCTTTTTTTTAGTGGGATTTTTAGTGAAAACAAAAGGCTCATTGCCATTTCACTTATCGTAGCTTTCCTCTACGGAAGTATGATTTGGGGGATATTCCCTGGAGAAGAACGAATTTCTTGGGAAGGACATCTATTTGGAGGTTTATCAGGAGTTATTATGGCTTTTTATTATAAAAACAGATTCAAAACTAAAGAAAGCTATAATTTAGAAGTACATCCAGAATTCGAAGAGTTTGTAGAGGGATACAATGCAGAACTAAAACTTCAAGAAGAAGAACAAGAAAGAGTTGAGAATCTTAAAACCAACAATACGTTAGACGAAAATTATAAAATATTCTTTGAATATATATCCAAAAAGAAAGAAGATTAGAAAGAGATAATAGGACATTTTTTTTCTAAAAAATGTGCACAAAAAAAAGGAACAACCTTTCGATTATTCCTTTTTTAAATTATTCATTAGCAAAAACTATTCACTTCTGTCTAATAACTATTCACTAAAGAATTAGTTATTCAACATCACTGGCATTACCAACATTAAGATGTCTTCTCCTTCAATATCAGTTTCACTTGGTAAAATAATCCCAGCTCTTGATGGATCACTCATTTCCAAATGAATATTTTCTGACTCTAAGTTAGACAACATCTCAATCAAAAATCTTGAATTAAATCCTATTTCCATGTCAGTTCCTTCATAGTTACATACCAACCTTTCGTTTGCAGCATTAGCAAAATCAAGATCCTCTGCACTAATTACCAATTCACTTCCTGTAACTTTTAATCTTACTTGGTGAGTAGATTTGTTTGAGAAAATAGAAACTCTTTTCATAGAATTCAATAATAAGTTTCTTTCTACAGTCAATCTATTTGGATTCGTTTTAGGAATTACTGCATCATAATTAGGATACTTTCCATCGATTAATCTACAAACAACATTAAAATCATCAAACTTAAAATGAACATTAGAATCACTGTATTCCATTGTTACATCATCTGAAGTATTCCCAACCAAATTCTTTAATAAATTAAGTGGTTTTTTTGGCACAATAAAAGAAGCGACAGCATCTACTTTACTTCCCGTACTTTTATACCTAACTAATTTGTGTGCATCAGTAGCTGCAAAAGTTACCGAATCATTTTCCAATTGAAAAAACACACCCGACATAACCGGTCTTAAGTCATCATTTCCTGTTGCAAAAATTGTTTTAGTAATTGCTCTAGATAAAGTGTCAGAAGAAATAGTCATGGTAGAGGGAGATTCTAAAATCGGAGTATTAGGAAACTCATCTTTATTCTGTCCACTCAATTTAAATTTTCCATTGTCAGATGAAATTTCAATTCCAAAATTCTCAGGATTAACAGTAAAAGTTAAAGGTTGCTCAGAAAAAGTCTTTAAAGCATCCATCAAAAATTTAGCAGGAATTGCCACAGCTCCATCTTCTTTCGCTTCTATTTCAAACTTAGAAGAAATTGTAGTTTCTAAATCTGAAGCCAATACAGTTAACTCTTTTCCAGCAATTGTAAAAAGAAAATTATCTAAAATTGGCAATGTATTATTAGTGCTTAGAACACCACTAATTGACTGTAAATGCTTAAGCAATAACGAACTCGAAACAATAAATTTCATATATCTATTTGTGTAAATTGGGTTATAATTAAGTCTCAAATATACTTCTTTGATATAGATACAAACTAAATATCCTATTGTTTTTTTTAACAATTATCACCAAGAAATGAACAACTTTAAAAAAAAGAAAATATAATTTATCATCAACTTGTTTTATTAGATGGATTTACTAAATTTGCACACCAATAAATATTGGTCTCGTGGCCGAGTGGCTAGGCAGTGGTCTGCAAAACCATCTACAGCGGTTCGAATCCGCTCGAGACCTCCAAAAACACCTTCAAATTTCAATCTGAAATTTTGAAGGTGTTTTTATGTAAAATAAAAAAACCACTCTTCCTACCTTGCCATAACAATTAATTCGGCAAACTTTTTTCGACATTTTTTTGTTGAAAAGATTAAAAAAAAGAAAAAGTCAGTGTTTCTAGCTCCTTTCAAAATTGTTTGTTAATAAGTGAGTTATTTGTTAATTAATCGAGTTGTTGACCTCACTTTTTTTTTTCACTTTTGTATTAAGAAAATCGTAATTTAGTGACTCGGTTATATCCTAAATCTCGTATCTAACTGAACCACAAAAGAAAAAAAAAGAAAAATGCAAGAAAATAACAGCAACCAACTACCCGAACCAATTTTAGAAAAAAACGACAGCAGATTTGTATTATTCCCCATTGAACATGATGATATTTGGGCATACTACAAGAATGCAGAAGCTAGTATTTGGACTGCTGAGGAATTGGATTTGTCTGCTGATATTTCTGACTGGGAAAACAAACTGAATGATGACGAACGTTATTTCATTAAGCACATCCTTGCTTTTTTTGCTGCAAGCGATGGAATAGTTAATGAAAACTTAGCAGAGAATTTTGTAGCTGAAGTACAATATACTGAAGCTAAATTTTTCTACGGTTTTCAAATAATGATGGAAAATATTCATTCTGAAACTTACTCATTGCTAATTGATACTTACATAGGAGATCAAAAAGAAAAAGACTATTTATTTAATGCAATAGAAACATTTGAACCAGTAAAGAAAAAAGCAGAATGGGCATTGAGATGGATTGATAACGGAAGTTTTGCAGAGAGATTAATTGCTTTTGCAGCAGTAGAAGGAATATTCTTCTCAGGAAGTTTTTGCTCAATCTTTTGGTTAAAGAAAAGAGGACTTATGCCAGGATTAACTTTCTCTAATGAGCTTATCTCAAGAGACGAAGGATTACACTGTGACTTTGCTGTATTATTACACAATGAGCACGTAGTAAACAAAGTGCCTAAAGAAAGAATTCAGGAAATCATTGAGAATGCGGTAATGATTGAAAAAGAATTTATCACTGAATCATTGCCAGTAAGATTAATTGGAATGAACTCAGATATGATGAGCCAGTATATTGAATTTGTTGCCGATAGACTATTAATGGAATTAGGTAATGACAAAATATACAATGCTACAAATCCATTCGATTTTATGGATATGATAAACTTGCAAGGAAAAACCAACTTCTTCGAAAAAAGAGTAGGAGAATACCAAAAAGCTGGTGTTGCAAGTAATTCGTCTTCAGAACAAACGTTCTCGACAGACGAAGACTTCTAAAAATAACCTCAATTACAGAAAGTTTTCGCTATTAACATGTTCTAGTTAATATCGACTGTGTTGTACTCGTAAAACAAGGTGATCTTTTAGTTAATTTTAAGAAGACAGAGACTCGTAATCTCAAAAATCAGAACCGTATAGGAAAAGAAAAAATATTTAATACACCCAAATTATATGTTCGTAGTAAAAAGAAATGGAAAAAGAGAAGCTGTACAGTTTGATAAAATAACTGCTAGAGTACAAAAAATGTGTTACGGTTTAAATCCTCTTGTGGATTTTACAAAAGTAGCCATGAAAGTGATTGAAGGACTATATGACGGAGTTACTACAAGTGATTTGGATAATTTAGCAGCAGAAATTGCAGCAACAAATACAATTACTCACCCAGACTACGCTCTCCTTGCATCAAGAATTGCAGTATCTAACTTACACAAAAACACAAAAAAGTCATTCTCAGAAACAATGACAGAATTGTATGAATATATAGATCCTATTAATGGTGAGCCAGCTGCTTTATTAGCAGATGATGTCTATGAGATTATCAAAGAAAATGCTCCATTACTAAATTCTACATTAATTTACGACAGAGATTTTAGATACGATTACTTTGGGTTTAAAACATTAGAAAGATCCTACCTATTAAAAACTCACGGAACAGTTACTGAAAGACCTCAGCAAATGTTGATGAGAGTTTCTATAGGGATTCATAAAAGCGACATTGAGTCGGCAATAAAAACTTATCACTTGATGTCTCAAGGATGGTTTACTCATGCTACTCCTACTCTTTTCAACTCTGGAACACCAAAACCTCAAATGTCTTCTTGTTTCTTATTGACAACAAAAGAAGATAGTATTGATGGAATTTATGATACCTTGAAACAAACTGCAAAGATTTCACAATCTGCTGGGGGAATTGGGTTATCAATTCATGATGTGAGAGCTAAAGGTTCATACATTAAAGGAACTAATGGAACATCAAACGGAATTGTTCCTATGCTTAAAGTATTTAACGATACTGCAAGATACGTAGACCAAGGTGGAGGAAAAAGAAAAGGTTCTTTTGCACTTTATTTAGAACCATGGCATGCTGACATTTTTGATTTCTTGGACTTAAAGAAAAATCACGGAAAAGAAGAGCAAAGAGCAAGAGATTTGTTTTATGCAATGTGGACTCCAGATTTATTCATGAAGAGAGTTGAAGCTGACGAAGAATGGACTTTAATGTGTCCTAACGAATGTCCAGGATTATCCGATTGCTATGGAGAAGAATTTGAGAAACTATATTTGAAATACGAGCAAGAAGGAAGAGGAAGAAAAGCAATAAAAGCACAAGAATTATGGAATAAAATCTTAGAATCTCAAATTGAGACAGGGACTCCATACATGTTGTACAAAGATGCTGCAAACAGAAAATCAAATCAACAAAATTTAGGTACAATTAAGTCTTCTAACTTATGTACAGAGATTATGGAGTACACTGCACCTGATGAAGTTGCTGTTTGTAACTTAGCTTCTGTTGCACTACCAAAATTTGTAAAAGACAATGCATTTGACCACAATAAATTATACGAAGTAACTTACCAAGCTACTGTAAACTTGAACAAAATAATTGACAACAATTATTACCCAGTAGAAGAAGCTAGAAATTCTAATATGCGCCACAGGCCAATTGGAATTGGAGTACAAGGATTAGCAGATGCGTTTATCTTGTTGAGATATAACTTTGATTCTGAAGAAGCTAGAAAATTAAATACAGAAATATTTGAAACTCTTTATTTTGCTTCAATGACAGCCTCTAAAGATTTAGCCAAAATAGAAGGTCCTTACTCTACATTTGAAGGTTCGCCAGTATCTAAAGGGATTTTCCAGTTTGATATGTGGGGAGTAACTCCATCTGCAAGATGGGATTGGAATAGCTTGAAACAAGAAGTAATGACATCTGGTGTTAGAAACTCATTGTTATTAGCTCCAATGCCTACAGCTTCTACAGCATCAATATTAGGGAATAACGAATGTTTTGAACCGTATACATCTAACCTTTACACCAGAAGAGTACTCTCTGGAGAATTCATTATTGTAAACAAGCATTTATTAAGAGATTTAGTAAACTTGGGATTATGGAACAATGATTTGAAAAATCAAGTAATGATTGGAAACGGAAGTATTCAAAACATTGATGAAATTCCACAGGACATAAAAGACTTATATAAAACTGCATGGGAAATTAGCCAAAAAGCTTTAATTAATATGTCCGCAGATAGAGGAGCATTTGTATGTCAATCTCAATCGCTTAACATATTCATGGAGAACGCAAACTTTGGAAAATTAACGTCAATGCACTTCTATGGTTGGAAAAAAGGATTAAAAACTGGAATGTACTACTTAAGGACTAAATCTGCAGTAGATGCAATTAAGTTTACAGTAACAAAGGAAAAGAAAGCAGAGCCAAAACCTGAAGGTGTAGTTAAGCCAGTTATAAACATGGCACCAATAGCTCCTGTTACTCCATCACCAGCTCCTGCTGAACCAACAAATTTGAGTGAACCAACTGAAAATTATTCTTTCAAACACGAAAGCTCATCTCCAGTTGTTGAACCTTTAGCCTCTGCAATGCAAGAGCCCTTAACACAAAACACACCCATTACTTCTGCTCCTGTATCTAATGAACCCATGTTCATGGACCAAAATGATCCGGTATACCAAGCAGCAAAAGAACAATGCTCAATCGACAATCCAGACGATTGTGAAATGTGTGGAAGTTAAACTTCATTTAATTGATTAAGAAAACCTGATGCAAATTGTATCAGGTTTTTTTTGCGCCATTTTTAATTGTTATTTCCTCAACAACATTGTACAAATTATTATATTTATAGTTCAAAATAATCCTATGAAAAAAATAATCCTACTTCTCACTCTTTTTAATCTTATCTCATTAATTAATAATGCTCAAAATATTGGCGATACAATTACTGTTCAATCATTTGATTACTCTAGTAATAATAGAGATACAACAGTGATTTTCCCAACTGACACTTCTATCAAGTATGAAAAAGTATTGATGTTATACACCATGAGATGTAAAGGTGCTAGAGTATCTACTGCTGCAAATAGAAACTTAGGTTGTGGAGAATGGGATTATTCTTGTAACACTTACATTTATGACGAAGAAAGATATGACTCTTCGCTATCAGTAATTCCAAATTATACTATTTCTAATTTCTCTGGAAATAGTTTTAGTTATTCAGCTTCTACTCTATATGATATGTATAGAAAAATAGAAAAAAAAACAACTGTTGTATCAACTGCAAGTGAAGATATTGATACGGTAGGAATAGGAACTACGTCTTCTACAGATGTGTTTAAAACAGCAAATAATACAGGGAAATCACAATTCATTTACACTGCAAACGAACTATTAACAGCAGGTCTAACCGCAGGAAGTATTGATGCATTATTATTAGACATTTCAGGCTTGGGAAGTAATATAAATCAACTGAAGATTAAATTAAAATCAACTGCAAAAACAATTCTTAAAGCTGACTCAATTGATTTGATAGGGTTTACTGAAGTATTTTATACAACAAGTATAGTGACATCAGGCTTAAACCGTTTTCAATTTCACAGTCCATTTATATGGAATGGAACTTCTAATGTGATAATAGAATTTTCATTCAATGGAAAATCTACAGGAACAAACAATTCTATTTTGTGTAACAGTTATACGAATGGAGGGTTGAATAGTGGAGGAGATTATAGTCTGAAATTTGACCCCTCAAATTACATTGAAAGCAATAGTTACAAAGGAATTGGCGGAAGCACAAACAGGACTATGGAAGCTTGGATTAAAACAACTACTATTGATGGAGAAATCTTATCATGGGGAACAAATACTGCTGGTACCAAATGGAATTGGAGAACAACTAATAATGGATATCAAAGAATTGAAATAAACGGAGGAGGAGTTGTTGGAGGAACAAATATTGCAGATGGTAATTGGCATCATATTGCTGCGGTCCTTAATGGAGACAAATTATCGGATATACAATTTTACGTAGATGGAGTATTAGACCCTAAAACAGCCAATCCAACTAATACAATAAACACCAATGTAACTACTGGAATAAATGTTCAAGTAAGTAAAGGAATACATAATAGATACTTGATTGGCGAAATGGATGGTTTGAGAATTTGGAACACCAATGTTTCTTTGGCTGATTTGAACGATTGGAAGCGTAGAAAAATTAATGCGTCTCATCCTAATTATTTAAGTTTGGAAATGAATTATGAATTAAATCAAACTGGAAGTTCTACCGTAATAGATAATTCTGGAAGTGTAATTAACGGAACTATTATAGGGTCGCAAAATAGAATTTCATTTCAAGGAGAAAGTCTATTTAAAGAAATTACGGAATTAAATACTAGACCAAACATTCATTTTGCTCAAGGAGTCTATGTATTGTCTACCGTAAATGATACTTTATATGATTCCATTCCTCACAGTTCTCATCTAGTACAAGCGAGACAAGTTTTTTCTAAAGCTGGGAAAAAAAAGAACGACAGTATTGCAATAGTCTCTAACAATATATACTACAATGCAGGGAATAAATCTTATTACTATAATGAATTAGGCGTATTATACGATTCATTAAGTAACGGGGTAGATGGTAGAATTACGGTTGTAGATTTACCTTATTGGAATAGATTCCCAATGAAATTCGAAATCATGTCTTTTGTTACCCCTTACGGAATTGGTTTAGACTTAGGAACTGAAGGAAAAACTTGGGTCTTTGATGTAACAGATTATACACCATTCTTGAAAGGATCACAAAGACTTACTATGGAAAGAGGTGGACAATGGCAAGAAGAAATGGACATTAAATTCTTGTTCATTGTAGGAACTCCAGAAAGAAATGTAATTGACATAAAAGAAATATGGCCGAATGGCTACCATGATTACTCTGATATTATTGCAAATAAATATTTTGCACCAAGAAAATTACCTTTAGAATCAAGCGGAAAATATTTTAATGTAAAAACTTCCATAACAGGACACGGACAAGAAGGAGAATTTATTCCAAGAAATCATTATTTGAAAGTAGGACCAACTGAACAATATGCTTGGCAAGTATGGAAAGATTGTGGTGAAAACCCGGTATATCCTCAAGGAGGAACTTGGATTTATGACAGAGCAGGATGGTGTCCAGGAATGGCAACAGACATAAAAAATTCTGACTTTACAGCAGAAGTTAATCCAGGAGATTCTGTAGTGTTTGATTATGGTGTAACGACAGCTTCGGGAACTTCAAATTATATTGTATCCAACAAATTAATTACTTATGGAGATTATAACCATAATTTAGATGCTGCTGTAGTTGACATTGTCTCCCCATCCAGAAGAGTGGAATACACAAGAGAAAACAGTATTTGCCATTACCCTAAAATCACAATTAGAAACTCTGGAGCAACTGTTCTTACCTCTCTTAAGATAGAGTTTTGGGTAAATAATGATGCTACAAAGCAAACTTACTCTTGGTCGGGAACCTTAAATCCTTCGGAACAAGAAGTGGTGCAAATGCATTCCCCAGGAACACTTTGGACTAATGTTACTGGAACAAATGATGTATTTCATGTAGAAATAAGCAAACCAAATGGAGGAATAGATGAGTATTCTTATAACAATACTTATAGCAATGAATTTGATTCTCCGCCTTTTGTTAGTTCACAATTTAGAATAGATTACAGGTCAAATAATGCTGCAAGCGAGACTTCATTTAAGATTTATAACGAATGGGGAAGTGAAATTTACAGCAATTCAGGACAAGCAAATAATACATTAAAAAAAGACACTTTAAATCTAGGATTAGGTTGTTACAGGCTAGTAGTAAAAGATACAGATGGAGATGGAATTGGTTTCTGGGCAAACAGTGATGGAACTGGATATTTACGTTTTCATAAAATGACTGGACAAGCAATTATGAGTATTCAAGCCGATTTTGGTGCAGAATTTACTTATAATTTCACAATAGGTTCCCCCTTATCAGTTAACGAATTTTCTGAAAGTATGAGGGTGGCTATTTATCCAAACCCAACAGAAGGTTCATTTACTATTGAAGGAAAAAACATGGGTGAATCTCAAGTGAGACTAATAAATAACTTAGGGCAAGAAATTAATATCAATCCCATTTACAAAAAAGAATCTGTAATTATTAATTCTATTAATTTGGCTTCAGGTGTTTATTCTGTAATTATTTCAAAAAAAGAAGGGGTTGTAACGAAGAAATTGGTTGTTAGATAATACATAAAACACTTAATTCCATAACTTAATCGGAAACAACTTTGTATTCCTCTATATAAGATAATAGTTTTGTATAATCCTCCCCTTCTTTTAATTGTGATTTAATTAACGAGAAATCTCGTTAATTAAATCACAATTAAACTTTCTACTATACGAAATAAAATGTTTTCAGAAATAAATAATTTGTCGTAATACTTAATATATGAACCTTCTATAACCAATTGATTTAATAATTTTTTTATCAATAGCTTGGATTTTATATGTGATAGAAGCCTTTTTTAATTCATTACTTGCACCTATTTCTTTCAATTTAATCTCTGACAACTTAAACTTTGCTCTTTATTTTCTTATGAAAAATGGATAAGAAAAAAAGTTCTCTATTTCTTCTTATAATACTTACAGCAAAATATTCACAATCTCCCCCCTTAAATTTATACTTCGAAAAATTTTTATTCTCGTTGTTTGGTTTAATTATTTCATTATATGTATCAAATATGTATCAAAAATTAAAATTAATTACTTTAGTTTTATATGATTAATAAAAAAAGTTTAACAAATTTTAAGTTAAAAAAAATAAATACGAATTTAAATTTAAAAAAATGTATAACGAACAGCTAGAAAAATTAATAGAAATGGCTCTAATGGATGGAGAGCTAACTGAAAAAGAAAAGCAAATTCTTTTTAAAAAAGCAGAAGGAATGGGAGTTGATCTTGATGAATTTGAAATGGTACTCGAAGCTAAATTGTTTGAAAAACAGAAAAGTATGGAGCAAGAAAAACCAAAAACAAAAGAAGCAGCACCTAAATCGGATAAATTTGGTGACGTGAAAAAATGTCCTGCTTGTGGTTCAATGGTTCAATCTTTTCAAATAAAATGCATTGATTGTGGTCATGAGTTTTCTAATATAGAATCTAATGTCTCTATAAATAAATTGTTCGAAATGTTGAATGACGCTGAAAACGAAAGAAAAGATGAAGGAATGTCAGTCGGCAAAGCTCTTGGAGGAATGTTTGCTAATGCTTATGGTCTAGGTGGTGGTGATAAAGTTGATAGTAAGAAAAAAACAATAATCTCAAATTTTCCAATTCCAACAACAAAAGGTGACATTGTTGAATTCTTATCGTTAGCTGTTCCAAAAGCAAAAACGGCTGGTAATTTCTTAACGAAAGATAAACCTGAAAATAAGGGACATAATAATTTTGTTAATGTATGGAAAACAAAGTGTGAACAGATTATTATGAAAGCGAGATTTTCAATGAAAGAAGATAAAAAAACGCTTGATGAGATTAATAATTATGCAAAGGAACTAAAAATTAAATAAATATGGGATTATTTGGAAAAAAATCAGAAGGAGGATTAATGGATGTAATCCGATGTGACGAACAAGAATATCTTGTTTGGAAATGGCGACCTTCGGGAGAAGCCAATTCAACAAAAAAAGAAAATGCAATTCGTTTTGGAAGTAGTTTACGTGTAAAAGATGGGGAACTTGCGGTATTTGTCTATAAGCAAAAGGATGGTGCAATGCAAGATTATATTATTGGACCATATGATCAAACAATAAAAACAGCAAACTTTCCTATTCTATCAGGGATTGTTGGTTCTGCTTTTGGCGGTGCTTCACCCTTTCAGGCAGAAATATATTTTATTAATCTTGCTGGCAATATTCCAATAAATTTTGGTATTCCATATTTCAATATAACAGATAGTAGGTTAGCAGATTTTCCTGTTCCTATGTCCGTTCGCGGTAAAATAATATTCAATATTACAGATTATAAGTTATTTATTAAAAACACTCGATTAATCAATTTTGAATTAGATGACTTTAAGAGGTTGATTAAATCTGCTGTTACAAGTAGCGTAAAATCAGGTGTTATGAATATAAATAGAACCAATCCCTTAAATTTGATTCAGATTGAGGAGAACCTTGATTTCATTAACGAGACGCTAAAAGCCAAATTGAAAGATGCTTTTTCAGAAGATTTCGGTGTTAATTTGAAAAGATTCGATATTGAATCTCTCGAGATGGATCAGGAAAGTGATGGGTATAACAAACTTCTTAAAGTTACAAGGGACCAACAAGAAAAGAAACTTGTTGCTGAAGCCGATGTAAAAGTTAAGGATATGGAGGATATGCAATCAATTAATGCAGGTAATTATGATGAAACACTTCGTATTCAAAGAGAAGAAGTGCAACGAGCACAAAAACTTCAAACAGAAGGACAAAACATCTCTGTTCATCAATTAAACCAACAAACTAAAGTTGCACAAACAGCTGCTGAAAGCATGGGTAAAATGGGCGGAGGAGGCTCAGGAAAAGGAGGAGGAGGCATGATGGATCCAGGATCAATGATGGCAAGTATGGCAATGGGAGGAGCAGTAGGTCAAGGAATGGCAGGAGCAGTAGGTGGTATGATGGGTGGTATGAACCAAGAAAAACAAACCCCGCCACCACCGCCACAAGTAGAATACAGTGTTTCTGTAAACGGCCAACAAACTGGCCCTTTTGCTTGGCAACAATTACAACAAATGGTACAAGCTGGTCAAATCACTAAAGATACTCACGTATGGAAACAGGGAATGGCTGGCTGGCTAACAGCAGGTGAAGTTCAAGAACTTGCTAATTTATTCGGAGCAGTTCCACCACCGCCACCTTCACCAATCTCATAAATAAAACAAAAAAATCATGATAATCAAACCAAATTTATTAGCTCAAATATTTTGTTATTTGGGTAACTACAAATTAATCTTAGAAAATGGACAATTAAAAAGAGATCTTAAAACTCTTTGGTTTTTTCAAAGAAAGCCTAAATTATTAAATGCAAATAAAATAATTGTATTTGATAAAGAGCTAGGAGTCTTTGGTCATAAATTAATAACTGGATATAAACCAGGTGGTGGAGATAACAGTGAAATTAAAATTGCTGGATTAAATCCAAAAAAAATAAAGGAAATTGAAGCTTTTATTAAAGAACAAGGTGCTGATATTAATAATGAGGGTGAAAAAATAAAAACTAGCTTTCCTTTTAGAAATCCAAGAAGATGGTTTTCTTTTAGAGAGAAATTAATCCTTAATGAAAAAGGAATAGGTCATATTAAAAAAGGTTGGTTTAAAACTAGACAATCTTTTCTGCCATTTGAATCAATAAATATTTATTGTTACAATGGTGTTTTAAATAAAGATGTCCTACTGGAAGGAGATACAACTATAAGTCTAATTGAAAAACTTTCCAATTCTAACAATGAAAAATTAAAGAAAATTCTAATAGAAAAAGGAGTAAACTCAACTAAGGGCCGAAAATATTTACCTGCTCTTTTAAGTTTTAAAAGAGGCTTGTCTCCAGATATTTTAATCACAACTAAGTCAGGTCTTTACTTTAAATCTAAGAAATTAGTAGGTGGACAAAAGAACATTTTTCTTAAGTATGAAGAAATTACTAAATTTAAAAAAATTGGGGCATTTAAAATATTTGCGCCAATTATGATAAAAGGTAGAAGAGTTGATGCAAGAGCTGGAGAAGGAGGAGATGTAGAGATATTAATTAATGGTATTGTTTTTTATAGATGGAATACATTATTATTTTTTAATGGTTCTCTAAAAAGAACATTAAAATCTAAAAAAACATGACAGAAGGTAGCTTTTTCTCGATAGACAGGTTAGTTGAGTTTGGAATGGGAATGACAATTGCTCAGCAAATGATTAAAACCATGAATGAATCAATGACACATATGCATATTCCTGGGGCTATGAATTCTATAGAGTCGCCTAAACAACTTTTTTTCTATGCAATGATTGAAGGGAAGCAAGCGGGTCCCTTTTCAGAACAGGAAATAACTCGATTGATAGGCGAAAGTAAAGTGTCAAAAGAAACTTATATTTGGATGCCATCACTTTCTAATTGGAAGATGGCTGAGCAAATCCCTGAAGTTTTAAAACTTGTTGCTTTAGCTCCACCCCCTTTCAATCAAAAATAAAAACTATGAAAATAAATTTTGTTCCAACTCTTATAGGCCTTTTTGCTAGTGCTCTTATTTCTTATGGACTCTATGTTGTCCATGTATTAGAAACTAATTTTTTATTGAGTATTGGTAGCTTCATATTCCTGGGAATAACCTCTGTTTTTGGATTAGGTATATCTTTTGAATTCCAAAGAACTACAACTAACATAAGAGTAGTTTCGAGTTTATTTTTTGCTTTAGGTCTAATAACTAATTTAGTCTTTGCATTTTCAGCATTTTCTGTACCTAGTTATGTTATTGTAAATGGTATTCTCTTTCTTGCTTTTTTACTTATTATTTATTCTATTGAAAGAGCTAAACAATAAAGAAAATAAAGAGACACTGTTATTCCAACTTTGTGTAAATTTCAAAATTAATAATCAAGTTTTGAAAACATTTACTGAGTCGATCAATATGGAATATTATTGATGTAATTTGGTTTATAATGGTTCTGTCGCATTAACTCGGAGTAAATAATAATTATTTAGATTTAACTTTAAATAAATTAAATACATAAAATAAGAAATAATTCAAAAAAAAGGCAACTTTAACTACTCAGTAAATAGCTGATATTTAAACTCCTGAGTGTTGGACAAGAGTTTTTCATAAATCTCTACTGCTTTCAGTTGTGATTTAATGTAAGCACTTTCTCTATAGTTGATCATAAAAACTGAGCTCTCTCCAATTTCAAACAAAGTGTTTTCGGAAATAAACAATTGGTTGTAATTGACAATGGTTTCGTTTGCAACTTTCAATTGATTGGCTAAATTTTTAATATTACCATCAATTGCTTGAACTTTATATTTGATAGAAGCTTTCTTTAGCTCATTATTTGCTCCAATTTCTTTCAATTTTATTTCAGATAATCGAATATTAGCTCTTTCTTTTCTTATAAAAAGTGGGTAAGAAAAAGTAGCTCCCCATTTATAATTATTTAAATTCGCATCTACAAAAGGATTGTTTTCAATAGGCTCATTAATAAAATCATAACTTAAGTTCAAAGTAGGCTTTAGTGATTCTTTTTGTAGTCTGTTATCAATTTTTTGTATCTCAATTTTGTTTTGATACAATAAAACTTCAGGGTGATTTTCTATTAATGAATCATTAAAAAAACCTAAATCTTGATCGTAAGTCATTTCTAAATTAGGAATAGAAAGGGAGTCTAATTCTAAGGGAATAAATCCTGCTTGCCACAAGTAGACATTCATTTTTTGTCTCATGCTATTAAAATCAAATTCTGCTTGGTAATAGTTCAACTGCCTATTTTGAAGAATTATTTTTGCTTCCACTGTATCAATTGCCGGCTTGTCTCCAAATACGACACTCTGTTTCACTCCTCCAAGTCTTACCTCAGCATTTACTATAGCTTCCCTGTAAACTTGTAATTTCAAATAAGTAGATTTCCATTTCCAATAGGTTACAGAAGCATTAAAAATAAGTCGATTAAGAATGATTTTTTGTTCCAGCGCACTGCTATTCAAGTATATTTTTGCTTGTTTTAGTTCTGCTCTTCTCTCATCAATAAATAATCCTTTTCCCAATGTTATAGAAAGTCCTGCATTGAACAAACCATTGTTAGGCGAATTAAACTCGGGATTTAAGTATACTCCTTCATTATTGTCGTAACCAGCCTGAGCAGTAATCCCAAACCAAGTTGGCACCTTTAGTTTAGAATTTAAATGACTAAAATACATATTATCCTTAAAATATTTCTGATCTATTCCTGCATCCAATTTTGGATCAAAACCTCCTTTTGCTTTCATTAAGTAAGCTTTTCCTTTCTCTAGTTGTAATCCAGATTGATAAGCAATTGGATGGTGTAATCTCACAATTTTTACAAACTCTTCGTATGTAAAAATTCCTCCTTGAGTTAAACCAAAAAGTGGAAGAATAAATAAAATTAATGTTATATTTTTCATGACAAATAGATTGTGATATTCAGTTTATTTAGACTTGCTCTAGCGCAGTTTGAAGCTTAGAAACCTCATCCCAATCCATATGCAAGACTGGCATGGAGTAAATGATTGGAGGAGTTTTAAAGTTCAAATCTTTAATTTCTTGATTTATTTTCTCGAACAAAAGAGCCTTCGTTCTCCCAATAATTATACACTCCAGATTATTATCAATAATAAATGGTTTTAGTATTAATCTGTTTTCTATCAAATAGTCTGAGATCTTATCTGCTATAGTTTTACTCTCAGCAATAATATGAATTACTATCATAGTTAATTATTTTTTAGCTTTAGTATTAGAATAAAAATCAGGAGGAAATCCATTAATATTTCTCCATAATTCATACCAAATTGAAACATTATTTAGCATTATCAAATTAGAAGTTCCACCACCAAATCTTAATGCTTTGGGCCATGAGTAGTTGGTAGAATCTTCACGCACAAGAATTCTAAATTTACCGTTTTCACTAATAAATTGATCTATCGCATACACGGTTCCCTCATAAGTTCCATAGCTGGCTTCTGGCCAACCTGAAAAAACGATAGCTGGCCAACCATCAAATTGAATTTGAACTGTTCTTCCCACCTCTATCAAAGGCAGATCAATAGGGTCAATGTAAAGTTTTATTGCCAATTGATTATCTCTAGGCATTATACTCACCATGGCACTTCCTTCCTTAACAGTCTCTCCTATTCCAGAATAAAAAGTTTTGGTAACATAGCAATCTTGTGGAGCCAAAACAAAGTACATTCTTTGCCTTATCAATACATTCGAGTATTTATTCTTCAATTTACTTACAGATGATTCGGTCTCTAATTGATTACTTAACGAAGTGAAAATATCTGCATTAATTTTTGAAGCATCATTTTGGTATTTAGTTCTTATCGTAGCATTCTCTATTTTGATATTAATGAATTCACTTTTAGTATTTATCCATTTGTTTCTTGCCGATATCAAATAAGCGTTTGTTTCTTGTTTTTTTAATCGTTTCATCTCCAAATCTGTCAAAGACTTAAGCCCCATTTTATTTAGGCTATCCATTCTATTAAATTGATTTATTGCTGTTTCATAATCCAATTGAGAAGCGACATATTGCATGCTATCAATTTCTATCTTGAGCTTAGATTGTTGCAATTTTATCCCATTTTGCTCCAACTTCAAATCTCTTTGGTTCTTTAAAGCTTTTAATTGTTCGTTTTGCGATTCCATTTTGTTCTTATATGAATTCGATTTACTTACATTTAAGTCCAATTGTTCTTTCGTATTACTCAATAATTTTGGATCCAAATATTCGGGTTTAATCTCTGAGAGCAATGCAATTGTATCCCCTTTCTGTATCACATCTCCCTCTTGCACATACCATTTTTCTATTCTCCCAGAAATGAAAGAATTAATGGTCTGTGGTTTCTGATTTGGTTTAATAGTTGTTACACTCCCTGAAGAACGTACATTTTGTGTCCATGGAAGAAACATAGTTATGAAAAACACTGTTGCGCCTATAGTTAGTATTTTTGCCAATACTCTAGAGCTTACTTTTTGCTCCACCTTATGAAGTGTTTTATACTTCTCAATTGATATATTATCTTTTATGTTATTTGATGAAATGTTCAGCATTTTTCTATTTTTTAATAGTTAGTGTTTTATTCTCTATCTCAACTATTCTATCTACTTTTCCTGCAATATATTTGTCTTGTGATGCAATGAATAAAGTCCAAGGTTGTTCAGTAAGAAAATCAATTATCGCTTGCTTCCTTTCTGGCAAAAAAGAACCAAAAGAATCTTTAATCAAAAGGACTTTAGGCTTATCTGCGATACTTCTTGCCAATAATAATTTGTCAATTATCCCTTTTGAAAATTGCTTCCCTTGTAAATCAATTACCGTATTATATCCGTTTGGTAAATTTTTTACAAAATCTCCAAGCCCAAGGTTATCGATTGCCCATTTCACATTTTCGAATGTAGCTTTTTCTCTTCCTATATTGATGTTTTCCAGCAAGGTACCTTCGAACAAAAGCTCTTCCATAAGACAATCTCCAATGTTGGATCTTAAGTTTTCAATATCCAAATTCCCCAACGGAATTCCGTCATAGGCAACAAAGCCTTTTTGTGAAGGATATAATCCTGTAAGAATTGATAATAAAGTAGATTTTCCTGTGTCATTCTTTCCTGTAATTAAAATTTTCTCACCTGCCTTAACCTTTAGGGATAAATCTTCAAAAATGGTGTTTCTTGTAAAAGGATAGGAAAAGCTTAAATTAGAAATTTCAACTTCATAACCTTCTTTATCTTCATTGTTAATTAGCATTCCTTCATTACTCTCCAGTTCCATATCAGTTACTTGCCCTATTTTTTCTAGAGAAGTCAACACATCATAAATAGTTTCTAAGCTAAGAATAAGTTTCTCTACAGAACTAAGCACTAATAAAATGATTATTTCCGAAGCAACAAATTGACCAATATTCATTTGTTGTTCCATTACTAAGATACTTCCTACAACAAGTAACCCTGCTCCAATAATTACTTTAAAACCTACCATTAAAAAATACTGTTGCATAAGAATCTTAAAATGATCATCCCTTGCGTTAATGTATTCCCCAGTAGCTTTATCTACTCTTTGAACAGGTAAATCTGTTTTACCAGCTAACTTTATAGTCATATGAGTTCTAGCAACTTCCTGCAGCCAATTTGCAACAGTATACTTATGCTTAGATTCTCTCAAACTTGTCATCAAACCTTTTTTAGCGGTATACCTAAATATGATAAACAATAAAAATATTAAAATCATACTAAAGAAAATAAAGAACGGGTGATACAATGAAAGGAGAACTAAACCAAATAAAACTTGAATCGAAGCCATAGAAAAATCAATTAGAATTTTTGACAGCCCTTTCTGTACAGAAATAACATCAAAAAAACGATTCATCAACTCAGGTGCATATTGCTTGTAAATTGCTTCCATCTTTATTTTTGGAATCCTATAAGCAAACTCAAAAGCAGCTCTACTAAAAATTTTCTGTTGTAAATTTTCTGTGATTTTAAGTTGGCTTATTTGCAAATAGCCTGAAAAAGCTATCCCTCCAATAACAAATAAAACAAGAATAAACCAAGATGTATTTATTTGCCCCCCTTGAATCAAATTAATAATTGCCTGAATTCCGATAGGCAAAGAAAGTGTTACCAAACCGTTGAATATAGAATAAATATATACATTTCTAATTTCTTTTTTATCTGGTTTTAGTAAGGCCCAAAATCGCTCCATTGGAGTTTTTATAGTATTATCTTTCATTTAGTATATTTTTAATCTATTACCACCTATTGTTATATAGTTGTAATTCATAATATTATATCATTATTAATATTATTACATACAAAAGTAATAGTAATACTATTAATATGCAAATGTTTACTATTATTTTATGTAAATAATACCCTATTGAAAACCTAAAACTTACAAATCACCTTAGAATCAATCTTGTCGGACTTTATCTTTGATGATTTCATCTGGATAAATCACTTTATTAATAGAAAAGGGAGAATGAATTTTTTAGAGGTAACGTTTACAACTAATTTGTTACACTAATCAGGATAAACAAAACATACAATAAAAATAAAAACGCAAAAAATAACACCTCATTATAATCATAATGCGATAATTTATTCTTAAATTGTATTTAAGGATAAATTAACCAAAGTAGACGAAAATCTAAAAAATGAAACCATTAATTGTTGTTTTAAGTTCTCTCATTATTATGCTTCTTTGTTTAAGTTGTAATAATGCCGACAAAACGATAAATAACGACCCTCAATTAGTGGGCAAGTGGCTAAGAAAGAACAAGTATCATTTAGACTTATATCCTAACGGTATTGGATCTATAGATAAAAATGCATTAGTTACTGAAAATATAAAAAAACACAAGAGAGAAAGAATAAATTGGGTTACATTCAATAATAACTTTATACTATTCAATTCAGATGAGAAAGTAAAAGGGTTTAGCTATCAAGTAATTAATGACACTTTATTTTTAAGACAACCCGAGGATAATCTAGAATTCTTCGTTAGGAATGATAAAAAAAAGAGTGAGTAGTTATCAAAGATATTGCATAAAAAATCCTCTAATCAAGAGTTAACTATATTCCACCAAATAGCTATACATAGTGCGCTGGCAAATATATAAGGTTGTTATAGCACATTCAAATTAAGTTGTAAAATTTATATTTTTATCCTCTTTTAATAAGAAAATTACACAACATAATATGACGCAATACTTTCTCAGATGCATCCGAGCGCATTTCAATATCAATGCAGAGTGCTCGAAATGTGAACTAACAACCAACTTTGCAGGGTTATATTATGTAAGAACAAATGAAAGAAAATTTGTTCATCGTCAATACCAATGTCAAGGCTGCGGAAAATTATCTTATTCTGATGAATTCCAGAAAAATGGAGTAACTGTTGCAATAGAAGAACCTTGTGAATGCAGTGGCCAATTTAGAAGCGATAAGAATATTTTTTGTCCAGGTTGCCACCATCGCAAAAAGGAAACAAATAAATCCGAATTATATTTAACCATCAAAGAGGAGGAGTTGAAGAAATTAGAAAACTTACACGGTAAATAATAAAGTTCTGACGCATTAATTATTTTTTAAACGTTTTTCATTAAAATCGCCCTTCCCTCAAAAAATTAAATCGGAAATAAACAGAACTTTATGTTTTTCAATTTTTATCAAAAACGAGAAAAATCAGTGGGTTTTAGTTTAATGCGACAGAACCCTGTTTTAACTAGATTTTAAAGACTTTCTCTATCGAACCATCAGAATAAATATAAATGAGTACTTTGTTTTTTTGTGGAGTTGTTTCTCTTCCCTCCATATCTAAAATTTTTATTAGTTTTTTGATTTTTGGTGATGATTCATTAATATCAATATCAATAAAGGTTCCCCATATAAGCTGGGCATATTCTGGGTGGTCAATAAACGGATTTCTATTGTTTTGATAATTATAGTAAATTATATTATTTCTATTTCTTTCCCAATCATCAACAGTGTCCTCTAAGTGCCATTTCATCAAATCGGATAGTTTTGCATGAATTGGCAAATTAGTATTGTTATTAGAAGGAATTGAATCAATAACTTCTAAGTCTGGTTCTAACCCTTCGCCTTCGTAACGAGTCGCCATATAGAATATCATACGAGCTACATCTCCTTTAACAGCATCATTTGGTTTCCAAATCCATTGAGAGGAACTTTTATAACTTCCTGTCGGTCCATCTGTATCAATATATTCAGTTGAACATTCCGCAAACCAGCGATTATTTCTAGCAGAATTAACACTTATGTCACAAGGTCTTAGAGCATGTACGTCTGTGCCAGCACCGCTTGAAGTTCCAAAGTTCCCTCTAGATTTCGCCCAAACATGTTCTCTTGACCAACCATTTCCAGAATTATATTCTAAGTTGGCATCTTTTGACCAGCCAGAATAAAGAAGTAAAACATTATTAGGATTTAAAGTATCTCTATCTGTGACTTTAAGAATGTCCCAGACATCTGTCCCAGAGCTCGTGTATGGAAATTCCGTATGGTTTTTAATTATAAGGTTTAGTTGTGTTTTAAGAGGTTCTCCTAAATACCCAATAGCTGAGTCATAGTATCCATTGGGTATTTGACCAATACCAACATGAAGGATTAAAATAAAAAAGAATGTAAGAATTAGTTTCATGACCCAAATGTAATGATATTTACACTTACTTCCCGACAGGTATCAATTAACCCCAGTAGTAAGGTGTTAGGTTTAATAAAGATTACATACTTTTAGGAGTTGATGGAATGACAAATAAAATTGGACAGAACCTCTAGTCAACATCAATTGTAAAATTCTTACCTACTCCAATTAAATGCGAGAATCAAAGCCGTCTATTAAGTTTTACAAAATTGTCAATTTTTCAACAGTATCTCCGTTAATAATTGTTGTTTTCCTCGGGTCATTGTCATTGTCTTTGTATGCGTCAGAATTTTTGATTTCAATGAACCTCCATTGATTTTTCTGTCTTAGGCTGTCAAAGTCGCCAACGAGATTTTCAAAAGAACCTAATTTGAAAGAACCGTCAACAAAATCCAAGCGAACAGAGTCATATGTGATTGGATTTTCGAGTATGAATTGATCAAAGTCTTGTTGTCTCATAATTGTCAGTGTTAATCGTTGCATGGCATTGTAGTAAATATAAAAAATTAATAGAATTATAATTACCAAAAAGTAGAAAATAAAAAAAGAGATAATTGTTTATAGCCAATTATAAAGAATATTCCTTTGACTAATTCTTTTTCTAATTTCGGATGGAAAGATCCCTAAACTTTTGCCATTTAGAATAAAATACTGGTTCTGTCGCATTAATTATTTTTCAAACTTTTTTCATTAAAATTTCCCTTCCTTCAAAAAATTAAATCGCAAACAAACAAAGGTTTAAGTTTTTCAACTTTTACCAAAAACTTCAAAAATCAGTCGGTTTTAGTTTAATGCGACAGAACCACCTAGTCTTGTTTAACCCAAAATATTTTTTAGGATTTTATGTGAATTTTGTCTTTTTTGATAGTTAATTTTTCCAAAACACACCTCTCATACCCCCTATTAAGCATAAAAAAAGCCTCTAATCAATGATTAGAGGCTTTTCTTTGTACTCGAGACGGGACTTGAACCCGTACGTCCCAGGGGACACAAGATTTTAAGTCTTGCGTGTCTACCAATTCCACCACTCGAGCATATCTAGTAGTTTGCACTACTAGATTCACATAAATTCTGCC
>CAJJDF010000025.1 GCA_905182785.1 uncultured Flavobacteriales bacterium | reverse complement strand
AGGTGGAGCTACAATTGGTGACAAAATAATTGAAGGTTCTAGTTTTGAAATTACTAATTCATCTTGGAGAACTAATCACCTAGAAGTAGTTGCATTTGTTTACAACAACAGGACTAAAGAAGTCATGCAGGCTGTAAAGGCAAAATTATAAGAATTGGATTAAATTAGGCATTTAAAGTCAACTTCTTTTGGAGTTGACTTTTTTTATGAGCCTAAAACAACTGCCCTATTATCGTATACATGCCCTACAGGAATATCATAATGAATAGGAAAATCATACTCAGCAATACAGTTTTCTATTATTTCTTGGACAGAAAATCCAAAGCCATCCTTCTTTATTCCAGAAAATTGACCAACTAATAACCCTTTGATTCCTTCAAATTTTCCAGCTTTTTTAAGCGCAAAAATCATTCTATCTATGTTGTAGGTATATTCCCCTATGTCTTCCAGCAACAATACTTTTCCTTTGGTATCAATATCAGAATTGGTTCCTAATAGGCTATAGACTATTGCTAGGTTTCCTCCTACAATTTCTTCTCCTAAAAATGGATTAGCCAATTGATAATTTTTATCAAAAAGAGCACTTTTAAGCGAGTTCATTGCAGTTTCTAGGGTAGACTTAAAACTATTAGGCATTGGCCCGTGAATAGTTGCAATGTTCATTAAATTAATGTGATTGTGCAAGACTGTAACATCACTAAAGCCTATAATCCATTTTGGATTGATTTTGAAAGCAGAAAAGTCTATTGAATCTATAATTCTCACCAAACCATATCCTCCACGAGAACAAAAAATAGCTTTGATTGATTCATCATCCAAGGCAAGTTGTAAATCGCTAATTCTGTCTTCGTCTTTTCCTGCCAGCTTATTATATACATCAAAAGCGTGAGAACCAAATTGTACATTTAGTCCCCATGCTTCAAGTTTTTTACACGCTAATCGTATACTTTCTTCCTCTACTTTTCCAGAGGGAGAAAGTATAATTATTTTGTCGCTTTTTTTTAATCCAGATGGTCTCATGTAATCTTAAAATTTCTGTAAGATAAAAATTTCCTCAGAAATAGCACAAGAAACACTAGTCTTCTTTGTCGTCTGCAAAGCTTTTATCCTCTTCTTCTTCGTGCTCAATTCCTTCCAAATCGTCAGAAGATCCCTCGTCTACAAAATCGTCCTCTTCTTCCTCTATTTCGTAATCGTCCATTTTATCGACCAACATTGCACTTACTTTTACCAAATAAATAGTGTCTTCTGTTCTTAGTTCAACTGCTTCCACTTTTTGACCTTTAGCATTTGTAAACGTTACTATGTCTCTTTTTTTATATCCCATTGGATATTTTTCTACTAATTTCTGAAGAATTTCTTCTGAAATTTTAATATAATCTGCTATTACTCTTTTCATTAAGGAAAACGTTTGTGTGGTTTTAAATTATGGTTAATATTAATAAAAAATAGTATTCAAAAATCATTTTGCTCCTTAAAGTTTTAGCAAATAAGCAAAAATTAATGGAGCCACAATGGTAGCATAACTTTCAATGATAAATTTAGGTGTATCAATGCCCAATTTCATAGTTGATGCTTTCATTTTTCCTTATGGCAAACAAAGAATTGGCAAAAGCGACTAAGCACTGACCCTTTGAAATAAATTATTCTAAAAAATACTGTTGGTAGATTTAAATTAACCGATAGATAAAGGCTAGAACAAAGTTTCATAGAAACTAATTCTGATTTTAAATTTAGAAATAGACTCCGGTATCTTTTGTTTTAACAGTTCCTCTTAACCATAAAAAGATAATAAGTAAAACATTCTATTTAGCAGCTTTTGAGGAAGTATTTATTAATACAGGAAAGAGCGCCAGCTCTCATTATTTTGACCAAAATTGGGGTTATTTAGGGTTTGGATAATCAATTTAATAAACAAATAACAGTATCGATAGGTTATATGAATCAATATTTACTAAAAGTGATAATATTAGACTAGAAAACAACCACACATTGAGTATCAGCTTCGTACATAGTTTTGATTTTAAGTCAACTAACAGCTAATATAAAGCAAGTAAAAAAAGTGCCGACCTCAAACTGTAATCTTTCTTTTAATACCAATAAAGATTAAAAAAGTAGCTAAAAAACTCCAAACAAAAAGCGTTCTTAAGAAATTAAGAACGCTTTTTTGTATACTTATTTGTGTTTACAATCCCAACAAAACCTCAACTGGGTCTTTAGCTCCAAACAGCATTCTCTCTGGATTTTCAAGCATTTCTTTTACTTTTACCAAGAATCCTACTGATTCTTTTCCGTCAATAATTCTGTGGTCATAAGAAAGTGCTACGTACATAATTGGTCTTATTACTATTTCTCTATCCACTACCATTGCTCTTTCTACAATGTTGTGCATTCCCAAAATAGCCGATTGTGGTGGGTTTATTATTGGTGTAGAAAGCATAGATCCAAACACTCCTCCATTTGTAATGGTAAATGTTCCTCCTTGCATTTCGTCAATAGAGATTTTTCCGTCTCTTGCTTTTATTGCTAATCGCTTAATTTCTGCTTCAATCTCTGCCAAACTCATTCTTTCGGCATTTCTTACTACTGGTACCATCAACCCTTTTGGAGATGATACTGCAATACCAATATCTGCATAATTATGCACAATCATTTCTTTTCCATCTATCATTCCATTTACTGCAGGAAAATGATTTAATGCTTCTGTAACTGCTTTGGTAAAGAACGACATGAATCCTAGATTCACCCCTAATTGTTCTTTAAATTTCATTTTATATTTGGCTCTAATGTCCATGATTGGTTTCATGTCTACTTCATTAAAAGTAGTCAACATTGCTGTTTCATTCTTCACAGCTACCAGTCTTTCTGCTACTTTTCTTCGTAGCATACTCATTTTTACTCTTTCTGTACCTCTTGTTCCTCCCCATCCGCTTGTTGCTTCTGGCGAAAATCCTGCTGCCATAGCATTTACCACGTCTTGTTTCAATACTCTTCCATCTTTTCCAGTGCCTTGAACTTTAGAAACTCCATTTTCATCCATCATTTTCTTTGCAGAAACCGAAGGAACGTCTTTTGCATACGTCTCTTTTGCTACTGGAGCTGTTTTTACAGCTACAGGGTTTGGATTTGGATTTAGAACTTCTTCTTTTTTCTCTTCTTCTTTAGGCTTGTTTGCACTTGCAGGTCTTTTAGCTTCTGTATCTATCAAGCATACAACTGCACCAACTGCAACAGCATCTCCTTCTTCTGCCATTAACGTAATAATTCCTGCTTCTTCTGCTGGTAGTTCAAGTGTAGCTTTGTCTGAGTCTACCTCAGCAATTGCTTGATCTTTTTCTACCCAGTCGCCAGTTTCTACTAACCACTCTGCAATTTCTACTTCTGATATCGATTCGCCTGGTGAAGGCACTTTCATTTCTAACATAATTCTTTATTTTAATCCTTCATTGTCCTCCTCAATCAGGTTCAGGTTGACTTAGTGTTTTATACTTTACTTAGTTTCAAATAACTTAGTAATCAATGTTTGATGTCTCAATTTAGAAGAAATTGGTGATCCACTTGCTGGCGAACCTGATTCTGGTCTTGATACAACATCAAATCTTACTTTATACTCTCTTGTTTTCTTCATTATAAAAGTCCAGGCTCCCATGTTTTCTGGCTCTTCTTGTAACCAAACATAATTCTTATCCTCTCCGTATTTCTTTATAATCTCTTCTATTTGAGCTTCTGGAAATGGGTATATTTGCTCTAACCTTACCAAAGCAACATGATCTCCTTTTCCTTGTAATTCTTTTTGTTCTAATACATCATAATAGATTTTTCCTGAACATAACGCTACCGTCTTCACTTTCTTAGCATCCACAGTTGGATCGTCCATTACTTCTTGGAAACTTCCTTTTGCCAATTCGTCTAAAGTAGAAATAGCTTTAGGGTACCTTAGTAATTTCTTTGGTGTGAAAGCAATTAATGGTTTTCTGAAGTCTCTTTTAATCTGCCTTCTCAACAAATGATAGTGATTGGCCGGTGTAGTACAATTTACTATTTGAATATTATTATCCGCACATTGTTGTAAGAATCTTTCCATTCTTCCACTTGAGTGCTCACTTCCCATGTCTTCGTATCCGTGGGGTAATAACATAACTAACCCGTTACTTACTCCCCATTTTTCTTCGGCAGCTACAATAAATTGATCAATCATAATTTGAGCTCCGTTAAAGAAATCTCCAAATTGTGCCTCCCAAATAGTTAGTCCTTCTGGCATTGCAAACGAATATCCATATTCAAATCCTAAGACTCCGTATTCTGACAATAAGGAATTGTAGATTGAAAATTTACCTTGCTTATTGCTTAAGTGATTTAATGTAATTACCTCTTCCTCTGCGTCTTCAGTGATTACAACTGCATGTCTGTGAGAGAAAGTTCCTCTTTCTACATCTTGTCCAGAAATACGAACTGGATGCCCTTCGTCAAGCAAAGAAGCATACGCTAACATTTCTGCACTTCCCCAATCTAATCTATCTCCTTCTATTGCGTCTTGTCTATCTTTCATTAGTTTCACAATCTTTCTAAAATACTTTTTCCCTTCGGGAAGTGTAGAAAGTTTATCTCCTAATTCTAATAGTTTCTTCTTTGCTAATTGAGTTTTAGCAGATATAAATATATCTTCTTCTTCAGCATGCTTAAATTTTTTCCAAGTTCTATTCAGAAAGTGTTTTACTGAAGCTTTTTCTATCTGTTTTGCTTTGCCAAAGTCATCTTCCAATACTCTATGAAAATTGTCTTTTAACTCTTTCCCTTCTTCCTCAGAAATTACTTTATCAGCAATCAACTTATCCAAATAAATCTCTCTAGGATTTGGGTGTTTAGAAATCGCTTTATATAATTTAGGCTGAGTAAATTTAGGCTCATCACCCTCGTTATGTCCATATTTACGGTAGCATAATAAATCTACAAACACATCTCTTTTAAATGTTTGTCTGTATTCTAAGGCAATTGTCATAGCTTGAACTACAGCTTCTACATCATCTCCATTTACATGGAAAACTGGAGCTAAAGTTGTTTTTGCAATATCGGTACAATAAGTACTCGACCTTGCATCTAAATAATTAGTTGTAAATCCTACTTGGTTATTGATTACAATATGAACGGTTCCTCCAGTTCTGTATCCATCCAACTGTGCCATTTGCAGCATTTCATATACAATGCCTTGTCCTGCGATTGCAGCATCTCCATGTATTATAATGGGCACAATTTTACTTTCGTCTTTTAGGTATTTGTCAATTTTCCCCCTTGTAATTCCCTGTACAACTGGCGCTACTGCCTCAAGGTGAGATGGATTTGGGGAAAGTGTTAAATGAATGTCATGACCTTTATCCGTTTTCATGTCGCAAGACCAACCTAGGTGGTATTTTACGTCTCCACTAAAATTTTCATCTTCATATTCAATTCCTTCAAACTCACTGAAGATTTTCTCCATTGGTTTGTTGAAAATATTTGCCAACACATTCAGTCTTCCTCTGTGAGCCATTCCCATTATAAATTCTTTCACTCCCATTTCTGCACCTCTTTCGATTAGCGCATCCAAAGCTGGAATTAATGACTCTCCTCCTTCAATTGAAAACCTTTTTTGCCCTACAAATTTCTTTTGAAGGAAATTTTCGAATTCTGAGGATTGATTTAATTTATGAAGAATATGTTTTTTTTCGTCCTTAGTAAATTGAATTCTATTGGTGATTTCAATTTTGTTTCTTATCCAATCTAATCTTTTTTGAGCACGAATATACATGTACTCAATCCCTATAGATTGGCAGTAAGTTAATTCTAAATGGTCAATGATTTGTTTAAGAGTAGCTGCGCCAATTCCAATTTCATTCCCTGCTTCATAGACAACTCCTCTGTCGCTATCAGATAATCCGTAGTTTTCTATATCAAGAGTAGGAGAATACTTTCTTCTTTCTCTTACTGGATTTGTTTTGGTAAATAAATGCCCTCTGTGGCGGTATTCATTTATGAGGTTAAGAACTTTAAATTCTTTGTGCAAATTTTCGGAGACTGCACCTCCATCCTCTTCATAGTTTGCTTTTTGAAAGTCAAACCCTTCAAAAAACCTTGCCCATCCCTCATCAACAGTAGAAGGGTCTTGTTTGTATTTCTTGTAAAGGTCTTCAAATGCGTTCACATCACCATTACTTAGAAAAGAAAAATTGTCCATATTTAGTGTAAAATTTGTTTACTATGAGCAATTAAAAAACGCTCTTTTTATTTGGAATTATAAAGATGCTACTTTTTTCTTGAAGAAGGAAAAGTTTGATGCGATTTTTTGTTGATTTATGAGAAAACAATCACAACTTTCGTCCCTTTCACTATTCCATTTTCCAATATTTCGACTGGACCTTCAATCAATATTTCTTTGTTAATCACTTTTTGTAATAATTCAATTCTATTGGTGGCGATTCTCATCCCTTGGGAAGAATGATTGTTTTCCTCTTTGGATTTGTTTTTTATACTTGTAGATATTCCTATTCCGTTATCAATAATTTCAAAATATGTTTTACCCTCAACAGTATAAATATTAATATCTATTTTACCGGGTTTTTCCATAGGTAAGACCCCGTGCCAAATACTGTTTTCAACAAAAGGTTGCATAAACATCCCGGGTACTTTTGTCATTTCTGCATCTACACTTTCGTCCAAGTTTATTTCGTAGCTAAACTTTTCTTTAAATCTCATATTCTCTAAAGAAAGATACAGTCTCAACCTTTCAATTTCTTCAGAAAGCGGAATTAAACTATCCTCACTGGTTGAACTATCGAGATTTTTCCTGATCAATTTAGAGAAATTAGACAAGTATCGATTTGCCGAAAGCTTATCTTCTTTGTTGATATAAAACTGAATTGAGTTAAGTGAATTAAAAATAAAATGCCTATTCATACTAGAATTAAGTGACTGTTGTTCGAGCTTTATTAATTTGTTCTTATAATTTAATAATTCAAGTTCTCTTTCATTTTTGATCGTATTTCTTCTTCTATTAAAAATTAAAAAACCTGTTAAGAATACGAATAATAGCACCAAAATAATAAACCAAGAATTGAGCCAAAAAGGAAGGTTTATTTTAAAATCAACTTTTTCAATTTCGCTCCATGTTTTCCCCTCGTTTATTGTAGATTTTACCATAAAAGTATATTCTCCGTGAGTCAAATTAGGGTACCTCGAAAAGCTTATTGGTTCCATAGGTGACCAATCCTCACCAGAACCTTCGAGTTTATAAGAGTACCTTACACTGGTTGGATCTTTAAAGTAATTGGTGTGGTAATAAAAAGTAAATGCATTTTTCTTGTAACCAAAAGAAAAATATTGATTTTTTTGAAGAGAATCTAACCAGTTTTTCTCTTCAAAAAACAACTTCACATTGGTTAAATTTACTTTTGGGTTTATGGAATTTATTTCTTTCTCAGATGCTCTTTGGAAGACATTTATCCCTTCACTGGTTCCGAACCAAATGTTGTTTTTGGTGTCTTGAAAGATCGAATTTAAATTTGTTTCCATTCCAATCAAGCCATTGTTTATGGTATAAGAAGTTATTTCTTTTTTGCCTTTGTTGTAGGCCTCTACATCAATTGTAAACACTCCATTATTGGTTCCAATCCATAAAAAATTTGCGTTATCTATCAATAAAAAATTGATTACTGATTGATTATTTTCTTTGGAGAAATCGAATAGTTCAAATTTATTCCCGTCAAAATAAATTAATCCATTTATTGTTCCAATCCAAAGCTTATTTCCATAAGAAACTAAAGAATAAACCTTGTTTCCGTTCAGTAATGAATCGTCCACCAATTCTGCTTCAAATCCATCATAAAGCACTAAGCCTTCATTTGTTCCAAACCAATAATATCCGTCTTCAGTAGAGGTTATCGCCCGCACATTGGTATATGGAAATGAATCTAACGTATGAAATACTTTGTCTTTATAATAAGCAACTCCTTCTCTTGTCCCAACCCACATTACAGATGATACTTCTTGAAAAAGAGACTGTATTTTATTAGAAGGCAACCCTTGATTATGCGTGTAGGTTACAAATGAATTGTTTTCATAACAGGCAAGGCCTTCAGATGTTCCAATCCAAAATTTATCGTTTTTATCCAGAAGACTTGTCCAAATATTATTGTTGGGTAGTTTTGAATCTCTAGCATTGAAAGCTTTAATCGATTTATTATTTAATTTGCAAATTCCTTCCCTTAGTGTTCCTAACCACAAATCTCCTTTTGCGTCTTCGCCCACAGAAAGAATTAACCCACTGTGTAATTCTTCTGGTTCGTTTAAATACAAAAACTCCTTGTTGGTGAACTTTACCAATCCTTTTCCATCTGTTCCAATCCAAATGTTCCCTTCCTCATCTTGAAATACTACTTGCGAAATATAGCCGAAGCCATTTTTTTCATTATAATTCTCTATTTTATTGTCTGTCCCAATTTCTGCAAATGAAGTGTTGGAAGAAACCCAAACTCTGTCATTTTTATCAACTAAAACATAGGTTGTAAAATCATTAAGCAAATCTGAATTGGATTGATTAATGTTTCTTATTTCGGTCTTATTTAAAAAATAAATTCCTCTCTCCATTGTTCCAATCCATAATTCTCCTTTAGAGTTTTCGCTGACAGATTTAATGCTTTCATTTTCTAAAAAAGGAAATTTTTCTGATTGAGAGTTTTTGATTAAAAAAATCCCATTACTTGTCGCTACATATAATTTTGAACCAAAAAGACTGATGTCTTTAATCTTAACTTTATGAAAATCCTTTCTATACTCTTTTATCAATAAAGAACTTAATGAAGTTTCTTTTTTTTGAAAACAAAAAACGCCATCCTCACTTGTAGAAACCCAGATTTTATCTTCTTGGATAATCACTTCTCCAATTTTTTTATCTAGAAACAAATTATTATGCTCAAAAGGAATGATTTTTTCTCCGCTTACAATAGAAATTCCGTTTGGTGTAGTTACCCAAATATTATCTTCCTTATCAATAAATAAGGAATTTATTATACTTGATTCTAGCCCATCTTTTTCATAATAATTAACGAAAGTATGACCGTCAAATTTACTTAATCCATCTTGAGTCGCTACCCACAAGTACCGTTTAGAATCTTGAGCTATATCAAACACCTGGCTCTGCGCAAGTCCTTGATTTTTAGAGTAATTAATGAAGCTGTATTTTTGTGCAAGAGATTGAAATGAAATCAAGACAAAAAACGCCAAACTATATTTTCTTAATTGATTCATACCTCTTTTTCAGTTTTTGATTGAGGTTCTGAAACCAAGAAAAGGGAAAAGAAAGTAAAGAAAATTATTCCAGCTTGAGTCTCGAACATAGACTCTGTGAATCCAAACAAAAAATAAGTGAGGGAAAATGAAAATAAAATGAAATGATTGAGTTTTTTACTGTAATAGAACAAACTAAAAAATACCAACAGCAAAGAAATGAGTCCAACTATACCAATAGTAGCGGTCGTTTGTAGATATTGCTGATGAGAATCTAGCTTAAGAATGGATTCATCTATGATCCCCACCTCTTTGTATTTTTTTGTTAATTCATTTCTAATATCTCCTACTCCTACACCCTGTATTGGGTTTTCTTCAATTAATTGTATAGTAGATTTCCATACCCATATTCTTGCTCCTGTACTTTGCACATAGGAAACTGGGTTGTTGTACTCTTTTGTCATTTCTCGGTAAGCAGTATTAAACCTAGTTTTAAGGTTAGAATTATTAATTCCAATAGCGCCAATAATTGCAAAAAAAACAAACATAAATAAGGCTTGAATTATCTTTTTATTTTTCTTGGCATAGTAGATTAAAAGGGAGATTACAGCTACTACAGAAAGTAACACTCCAGCTTTTGAGGAGGAAAAAAAGATAAAGATAAAGAAGAATGTTAACATCAAAATCCAAAAACTGCTTCTTTTATTAATTCCACCCTCTACAATTCTTTTACCCCAAATTAGAATTAGAATCACGTAATAAATAGAAACATAAGTTGGGTGAACGAAAGGACCTTCTTGAAAAAGCCTAAATCCAAGATTTACACTATTAAAGTTTATGGTTTCGCCCAATGTAGCGTACAAATAAAAAGCTCTAGAAAAAGAAAGTGCTGCATAAACAACTGCAGTAATTGTCAATACATTTATTATTAATTCGCGATTAATATTCTTTGATTTATAAAATATTAATGGCAAGAAAATAGGGAAAGCTATCATAGAAAACTTTATTTCTATTCCTTTCCATCCAGAAGTCATGTCGCTTGTATAAAGTAAACTAACTAATGTGATTAAAAAATAAATTGCAATAGACATGCTTAATTTATTGCGCAATACGGCTTCTTTAAAATTGGAAAATTCTCCCGTGAAAAAAGTAATAAAAAAAGCTACACTAATAAATATAGTTTGTAGCCTAGGAAAAAAGAAAAAGCTCACAAGGAATAGATAAATGCAAATATTTCGGAATTGAATTAATTTCATATTATACTATCTCGTTCAAATTTTCTTGGAGAAACGTTATTACCTTTTCAGGGTTTTTAGTGTCCGTATCTAAATTAAGTATTTTTTCTGAAACCTCCTTGGCTATAGGAAACTCTTTGTCATCCAGTTCCCAATTAGAAAAATCTTTTGTAATGGGATGAATCATAGAAACGAACCAATCTCCTAAATTGATAGATGCTTTTTCTGCTCTAAACTTAAAGACTTCTCGATCTTTTACCAAAACAGGGAGTTTTAGGAAAGAGTGGTTCTTATACAACTCTTCTTTTACATAGGTTTTTCCATTATTCTTTAAAAACTGGTTAAAAAGCAATCCGTTTTTCCTTCTTGTTTCAAGTAAATCATCTAATTTTTTTAATCCCCTTAACCCTTCTTTTTCCTGTGTTTTTGAAAAAGCTTTGAAGTAATTCTTGGGCATTATAACACTTGTGATTTCTTCACCAGATGATGAGCCTACTACAATCCCCTTTTTACTTAAAAATCGATATGTTTTTAATAAGGTCCAGTATGTTGTTGGGTTCAATAAAAATTTTCTTGCCTTTATTAAAATACCTAACATCAGTTTTTCTTTGAACGAAGGAAGTGCCAACTCTTCATTTACTAGCGATAATTGTTGAGAAATCGTCTTGTCCTTTAGGAATACAAATCCACCAATTCCAGTTGAAAAAGGCTTATTCCATTGGGTAGAGAAGAAAGAAGCATCTGCAAAAACTCCATTTGGTTTTCCGTTATAAGACCCTCCAAAACCGTGGGTACAATCCTCAATAGTAACTATTTCTTTTTCTTTTGCAAATTCGACTATTTCTTCAATTTCTGAAGATAATCCAAACGTATTTTGAATTACAATACATTTTGTTTTTGTCGTTACTTTCTCCTTTATATGGTTTAAAGTCGTATTGAATGTGTCCTTATTTACATCTACATAAACAGGCTTTGCTCCTAAATAAATAATAGCATTGGGCACAACTACACAAGTAAATGCAGGAATTATCACTTCATCTCCCTTGCCAATTCCATTTGCCTTGAGCAATGCATAAAACCCCACTCTTCCTTTCCAATACAAGGAAATTTGAGAAGCATTGGCATTTAATTTTTTAGCAATTTCGGCTTTGAATTTTTCCAATTGATTTATTTTTGTTGTATTGTAAAGTTAGTTTTTTTTCTTAAAATCATATTTTGAAAAAATATTATTAATTTTATATTTAACACTAATCTAATTATGATAAATATAGAAGGACAAAAATTTATTATTAATAACAGAATGTTATTTCCATATTTCGATCCAAATGTTGTATTTAGTACTGAAAAACAATTAATTAAAAAAGAAATTAAAAATAACAATTGTATACTTTTACGTTATATTTCAGATTTTGACAATCCAAATTATTCAAAATTTTGGTATATAATTAAGGATGAATTTGTACCAATCAAAAAATTTTCTACAAATACCAGGAGCCAAGTTAAAAAAGGGCTAAAAAACTGTGAAGTAAAACTTGTTTCTCACGAGTTTTTTCGTTCAAATTGCTATGAAATATATGCCTCTTCTATAGTTAGCTATGGACAAGTTCCTATCCTAAAAGAAGAATTTAAAAAAATCTCTAATGATAATGAAGAAAGGGATTTTTGGGTTGTTTTCAGTAAAGAATCAAACACTCCTATTGCTTATAGCTCAAATAAAATCTCTACCTCTTCTGCAAATTATACTTATATAAAATACCATACAGATTACAAAAACCTCTATGCAAGTTATGCACTTCATTATGAAATGGATAAATACTACTTGGAAGAAAAAAAATTAAAGTATGTTAATGTAGGTGCTCGTTCATTACTACACGAGTCTGGAGTTCAAGATTTTTTAATTAAAAAATTTAAATACAGAAAGGCTTATTGTAAATTAAACATTGTGTATTCTCCTCTTTTTGGTTTTTTGGTGAAATTTATTTATCCTTTCAGAGGATTAATAAATAAATTATCTTTTAAAAAATTAACCAAAGTGAAAGCTATTTTGAATCAACATGAAATATCCTCACAATAAAATTATCTTTTCTTAAAATACCCAAACAAACCTAATAGAGACCCCATTCCATAAGAAAAGTGGAGAGTAAAGAAGGCTCGCAACACATGAAAAAAAGTAGTCTGTTGTAAATTTACAGTCTTTATTGTGACTAAAATTAACGCCAATAAATAAAAAGTAAAAGTAAATAAGGATAAATAAATAAAAGGGAAATAAAGCAGAGAAAACAACAAAGGAAGAAGGATTGACAAAACAAAAACGAGAGGAATAAAATGCCTTAAACTAAGTGAATTAAAATCTTTGGTAATGAAAACAGTAAGTAAATTCCACTTCCCATTCCTATAATTGTTTTGTGCTAATTTAGCGTAAGACTCTCTGGCGTAGTAATAACATTTGGTTGCTGGAGTCAGCATTATTTTCACTCCTTTTTTCAGGAGTCTTTTAGATAATTCTATGTCGTGGTTTCTTATTAATTGGAGGTTGTAACCTCCAACTTCTTTTAGTAATTTAGTTTTATAAATCCCAAATGGAACTGTATCCACCTCCATTGCTTCTTTTATTCCAGTTCTAAACAATGCATTTCCTACACCAAATTTATTGGACAACACTTCTTTTATAGCTTTAGAAGTTGGAGTAAGGTTTTGAACTTTTGTCTCCATTACTCCTCCTATTACATCTGCCTTATATTTTTCCATTTCAGTAAAAAGTGCAGAAATATAACCTTCGTCAAAAGAAGAATGTGCACTGGCAATTAATATATATTCGTTCTTTGCATTTTCAATCCCTAGGTTAAGCGCAAACGGAGTTTTTTTCTTTGAATTATCAATTAATCTTATTTGAGAGTTTGATTTATTAAGCTCGTTTACAATGCCTCTAGTTCCATCCTTACTCATTCCGTCTACTATCAAAATTTCCATTTGAGATGCTGGAAATCCATTACTTAACAAAGATAAAACACAGTTTCCTATGTAATTTTCTTCGTTAAAACAGGGGATAACAACACTAAGGGTTTTTGAGTTAGACATGGTTTTTTTTATACTAGAACTCGTTCATAATAAAGTTCGTGATGGTCGCAGTTGCTTTTCCATTTCCATACAAATTAGTAGAAAAATCAGATTCTTTGTTCAACATTTCTGTGGTGTAAGCAATTATTTTTTCTTTGTCGCTTCCTGCTAATTTATTTACTCCTTCTTCTATTAATTCTACCCATTCTGTCTGTTCACGAAGTGTCACACAGTTTTTATCGAAGAAAAAAGCTTCTTTCTGTAAACCCCCACTGTCAGTAATCACTAGCGAACAGTTTTTCAATAATTCTATCATATCAAAATAGCCAACAGGGTCTATTCGTTTTACTTTCAATTCTATACCAAACTGCTCCAATTTTGCTTTTGTTCTAGGATGAAGAGGAAGAACAACTGGACATATGTTTTCATGGATATGATTAAGACTAGTAACAATGGAATTAAGTACATTTTTATCGTCTGTATTTTCTGCTCTGTGTAAAGTTGTCAAAATAAATTTTTTCAATTTTATTTTTTCAATTATAGTAGACTTTTCCTCCGATTTATCTGCATAAAACAAAGCTGCATCTTGCATTACATCTCCCGTTCTAACAACTTTACAATCTATATTTTCATAGCCTTCATTTTCCAAATTATCTATGGCACTTTGCGTTGGGCAAAACAAATAGTCTGAAATTCTATCTGTCAATATTCTATTTATTTCTTCGGGCATTTCCATATTAAAACTTCTTAGACCTGCTTCCACATGAGCTACTTTTATATGTAGTTTTTTTGCTGCCAAAGCTCCTGCCAAAGTTGAATTGGTATCGCCATAAACCAACAACAAATCTGGTTTTTCTTTCAATAATAATTCTTCTATGTTTTCTAGCATTCTTCCTGTCATGGCTCCATGCGACAAGCTATTGATGGCTAGATTAAATTTGGGTTTAGGTATTTCCATTTCATCAAAAAACACCTCACTCATGTTGGCATCAAAATGCTGCCCTGTATGAACAATAATCTCTTCAATAGATTTATGTTTCGCAAATTCTCTGCTCAATGCTGCTGCTTTTACAAATTGCGGTCTTGCTCCTATAATCGTGATTATTTTCATTTAAAACACCTTTATTATTTACTTGAAATTAGCTTTCTTAATTTAAAAAAAAGATTTCCTTTCCATTTATTTTTATTTACAGAATAAAATGGAATCATTTTTCCTCCAAATCCTCTAAAATATTTTTCTACTGCGGGCAACATTGATCCTTCAAAATCAAAAATGCTAACTCCTTTTTCTTTTGCTGTTTTAATAGCGCTCCACATTGCTAAAGCACCCGCTCCTTCATGTTTTTTATCCTTATCATATCCTCCAAAAATATAATAACAGATTGACTCATCCATTACACAATAAACAGTGGCAATTGGATCTTTTTTATTGTCATAGGAAACAAAACACAGAGTGTTCTCTTCGTTAGAAAAAGAACTAAACAACTTATCTATCACAGCATTGTTTACAGTTAAATTTTGTTGGAAATAGGTATTTATAATTAGCTTTTTTGCTATTTCTGTATTCTTAACTCTCTCCACAAAAACACCATCTTTCTCTGCTTTTCTAATGTTTTTTCTTCTTTCCGAAGACATTTTCGCCAATAAACCCTCTTCTGATTCTTTCAAATCTAATTGATAAGTATACCTCGGTTCTACAGAATATCCCTTCCAAATAAATTCTTGCATATCTACATATTCTGTTGGAAATGGCAAAGATAAAATATCGAAACTTTGTTTGTCAAAGTATTCTCTAATCAAAGCCAACACCTTTTTTCTGAATGTGTTTTTTTGTGCTGGATTTATTGTTTGGTCATTTACATAAAGTCCACAATTTGGAGAAAATGGAGGTGCAGACAATTGAGTTAATACCTTTCCTCTTTTGAATTTGTAATAGTAAAAACTCCCTATCAGCTCTTTGTTGTTATTGAAGATGCCCAACAAATTAAACCTCTCGTCATAAGAGGTTTTAATCCATTCTTTTGTGTTAAACACATGGGCTGTATTTAATGTTGCAAGTTGATCGATATGGATTTTCTCTAAGTACAAATTATTTCAAAATGGATTTATACATGTTAACCAATTCTTTTGATTCTTCTTCCCAACTGTATTTTCTCTTCACCTCAGCATTTCCAAATCTCCCCATTTCTTTTCCGCTTTCTTTGTGGTCGACAAACCACTCTATCTTTTCTTTAATAGCCTCTACAGAATTGGGGTCGACAAACATTGCACACCCTTCAAATGTATTAACCCAATAAGGTAAATTAGACATTAAGATAGGTAAATTACAGGCCATATATTCAAATGCTTTAATAGGTAAACTATTCAAATGATTCTTTTCAGGGTACAAAGTGGCCATTCCCAAATCTGCATTTTTCATCATTGGGTAAACTTCTTTAAGTGGCAAAACTCCCAAATATTTAACTTTATTCTTGTTTGTTAGGCATTCATTTTTAAATTTCTCGCTTTCCCAATTTCCTAAAAGGATAAGTTCGACATTTTTTTCTGTCAATTTTACTGCTTCACAAATTTCTTTTATTCCTCTAATCTTAGTCAACCCTCCTGCATAAATAAGTGTAGTCTGTTCTTTTTCTTCTGTTCTTGAACCTTGATTTTCAATCAATGAAATTATTGGGTAATTTCGAACTAGAACTCCTTTTTTAGGAGACAGAAAATCAACAATTTCTGGAGTTACAGATACTACTGTGTCGTAAAATAAAATTGCGAATTTTTCGAACAATCTGTAACAGTTTTTTACCAATAACCGGACTGGTTTGTTTCCTATCCAGCTTTTATTTTCTATTTGTGAAGACACGTTTTCATGGGAATCAAAAACTACTTTTTTTCCCATTATTTTCAATAAAATTCCGGCAATCATTAATTCAGGATCATGAAAATGATAAATTTTTGATTTAGTTTTTAACGCTCTATAAAAAGCAAAATGAGTTTTTATAACCATTCTATGAATTCGACCTTTTGTTGGGGGCAAAGGAATCATTTTTACTCCTTGCACAGTTTCGTGTTTATCATGAGTAACAACCAAGGAAACATCATAACCTGCCTTTACTAAAGAAATGCATTCTTTGTGAAAAATACGCACATCAAAAGGAGGATGAGCACTTGATATGTGGCAAACTTTAATCATTCAATTTTAAAATTTTATTATACAAAGAAATAAATTTTTCTTTATTTACTCCCTTTGTTGCTCTTGTTTCAATAATTCTTTTGTTCAAATCCTGAACAGTTTCAAGAACAAGGTTATTTGCTTTTTCTAAACTTTCAGCAATATTTTGACCAATTACAATTCCGTTCTTTTCGTTTTCTATCCATTCTTTTGAGGCTGGTAAATCTGCTACAACGGGTATACAACCGTATCCCATAGCTTCCAACAAACTTATTGCTGTTCCATCACTTTCAGGATTTGAAATCCAAATTTTCGATTCCAAGTATCTTTTTTTGTTTTCTTCTTGGTTTACAAACCCAATGAATTCATAAGAATTGTTTGGCAATAAATTTTTTGCTTGTTTTTTTAATTTCTCAGTCTCACTTCCATTAGCTCCAATTATCAATTTCCAGTCTTGGTTGTTTTTGTGAAATTCAGCAAATCCTTCAATAATCTTATCTATGCGATACAATGGGTTGTGTAATCTATTGGAGTAAACTGCATTCTGTTTTGTTGGAATTGAAACTTGATCCATTTCTATTCCAAAATTTGCGATTAGCACTTCTTTTTTTGCCAATTTATTGATGGCTGTTGCCATAAAACTAGCATCAGCAGTTATGTAGTCAGATTTTTTTAAGGAATGTATTACCACCCTTTTTAATAATTTACTTTGCTGGGGAAGTATTAGTACATCTGAACCCCAAGTTGTAAGCACTTGAGGAAATTTACCTCTGTTTGCTTTTGATGTAATGAAGGCATACGAATTCGCCTGATGAACATGAATTACAGAGGGAGAAAACTCTTTCATGATTTTCCTTAATTTCCTTGTGTTTTTAAACGTTTCTAAAGGATCTCTTAATGAAAAACCTATTTTCTTGAATTTACAGAAATCTACTTCAGTATCTGTAATCACCAATACTTCATCAAAGTAATCCTTTATTAGATAATAATAATTTTTAATGTGAACGGATTTCCCTCCAGAACCTATGAGTATCAGTTTTTTATTCATGGGTGTTTTCTGTTTTAACACTATTAAAAAACATTCCCACCATTATGGCGAATAATACAATCGTAATCCTATCAGAAAATGGATTGTTGGTCAATGAATTAATTACATAAAAAATAGTCAACTGAATTATCTCTATGCTGTATTTCTTGGATGAATTTCTAAATGCTTTAATCATTGGGGTAAAAATTAAACCTAAAAATAATACGAGCCCAATGAATCCATATCTCCATGTTTGAAGCATAAATTCATTTTCTGCATAGAGTCCATTGTCATAAAAATAGTCTTTGTTAGGTCCATGACCAAAAAATGGTTTTTCTTTTATCATTTCCCATAAATGACTCCACACCTCCATTCGACCCATAATTGAAGCATGATTATTTATTTTTTGTACAAAAAGTGAATTTAGGTAGGAACTAGAAGCAATAAGCATAGATCCTAAATAAACTCCTACAACGATAAGCATAATTCTAATCATGTATTTTGATTCACTCATTTTGTAGAAAATGGTGAATAAAAACACCACAACTAAAGCTAATAAATTAGTTCTTGATTGGCATAAAAACAACATTAAAACAGCAATAACAAACCAAATAATTTTTTTCCAACCTTTATTCATTCTTGGGTAAAAGAGGACGCTAAAAAAAGAAAAAACTATGCTGTTTATGTTTGGATTTGCACTTAACCCTAACATTCTTTTGTAAGTCGGCTGACCCAAAGAGTTTAGTCCAAATGTCTGAATATGAACCCCTCCTGCGTAATAATGTTCAACTATATAATTAAAATTAAACCAATTGAAATAATGAAACATATTGGCAGTGACTATAAAGACAAAAATTGGTTTTATATACAGTTTAGTAAATTGATGAGTATCAATTGTAGAGAAATAAAGGGCTATAATTATCCATTTCAACAACTTATATAACTCAAAAAAGTCTCTCATTGAGTCTTGTCTACCGTTATAAAATATAGTGAAAATTATATAAAAGAAAAAGACAATTACTATGAAATAAAACTGAGATATTTCAATGAATTTTCTTTCAATAAATAAGATTAAAACTACAAATGGCAGAATTAAATCTATAAACTGGATAGTAGGTAAGCTAGAGCTCAGTTTTATCTCTGGCAAAAGCAAAACAGATGCCATAATAAATGCTGATACTACTAATTTTAATTTATTTGAGACTAACCCATTCATCATAATTCTTTTTTAGTTCTGGGTTTTTGTTGAAAAATTCTTCATCTTTTTCTCGGGTATCGCCAATTATTATAGCTGGATTTCCAGCAATAATAGAAAAATCAGGAAACTGTCCTTGCACATAACTGTGAGAGGAAATAATACTTCCTTTTCCTATCGTTGTGTTTGGCATAATTGTAACATGGGGTCCGACAAAAGTATATTTACCAATATTCACACCTCCTTTTACATAACCTTTCATTTTTGTCCCTCTGTATTCCTTTCCGTAATAACGAATTGCATTATGACTGGAATGACTAATTATGGAAACAAAATTTGTGATTTGACATCCTTCGCCAATTTCCAAACCATTGCTGGCATCAATAAAATTATGATGACCAATGAATACCCTATCTCCCAAGACAAGCTTATCTTTTTGTTCAATATAAGTCGAATTACTAATCCTAGTAAGTTTCAGGCTCTTTCCTTCTGGCGACTTAAATCCATAGACCATTTTGGGCGTAAACCACCTATAAAATGCACTTTGGAGCTTTATGATACTTGCTTTTATCATTAAGAATAAAGATAATATTTTAAAATATTAAAACAAACTATACTTGAATAGCCTTTTTCGAAATTTTAAGAATGTAATTATAGCTATAAATATAGTATCCAACATTAAGGGTGGAGAGAATTAAAAAACTGATTTTAATGTCTTTGAAAAAGTAACCTCCAATTAGTATTGATCCAAAAACAATGCTATTTCCAACTAAAGAAAGATAAAACAATTCTTTTTGTCGTCCAATTACAACTGCAACTTGAAAAATAGGAGAAAACACAAAGTGCAGGAATAACCAAGGAGTTAAATACCTAGCATATTCACCAGCAATTTCCCATTTTTCACCCAAAACGAAAGAAAACAATTGAGGCCCAAATAATAAAATCAGTATAAATATTGGGGCTGCTATCAATGAAAGCTTAGATATTGTTTTCTTAATCAATGGAATAAAATCTCCTTTGTCAGAATAAATACTTGCAGTTTTTTGTAAAAAAACTTGCCCGAAAGAATTTCCAATTACAGCCAAAGGAGTAGTAAGTATTCTTAAAGTCATGCTGTAAAACCCCAATATTATATCACCAAAAATATACGATATCACATAAATTACTCCTGAGTTTTTGAATTGATCTGTTAAAGCATGTATAGAATTAATTTTAGGAAATTTTTCATGCTCTTTTGCCATTTCCTTAATTGTAACTTTGTTAATACTTGAAATTAACCCTCTGTCGTTTTTAAAGAATTTTATGATGAAATAAAAAACCGCAGAAAAATATCCGACAAAAGAACCTAAGATTAATCCTCCAATTCCTATAGCTGAAACACCCGAAGGAATGGCATAGGATTTTTTGAACAATGCTTTAAAAAATTCTAAAAAAGAAGCTTTGGCTTCAAAAAAATTGACTTTAGACAACCCTGCATATAAATTCACTCCAACTTTGGTTGTTGATAATGAAACTATACCAACCGAGGTGTCAGCAAACCTGGATTTTCTATTACTCCAATAGGTAAATATGGAATAAGAACTGGTGAAAAACAATGTCAAAGGGATGAAGTAAAGCCATCCTTTTAAATCTGGTTTTTGAATAAATTGTATGATTCCTTCTTCAAAGAAAAATAGTATAGCCAACAAAGTTGTGCAAATAGAAATTAAAATTATAAAACAAAGAGCCAAGACATTAATTGCTTTTTTATCGTCTTTTGGTAATAGAATAGCTAACTCATATCTTCCTGTTGCAATTGCCGAGAACAAAGTAATAATTGAAATGTAGAAAGCAAACAACCCAAACTCCTCTGGAGAAAATAGCCTACTTAAAATTGGTGTTAACAATAAGGGGATAAATTGTGCAATGGCAGAGCCTGTGAGCAAAGTCATTACATTTCTAGAAAACTCAGATTTTAATAATTTCTTAAACATTAATTCTGGTTTATATTTCTAATCGTTTCACTAAATACTTTACAGGAAAGTACGAAGATAAAAGCCCTACAGAAATTACTGTAATCAAGATATAAATTATATCCATGAATTCCACTTCTATTGGGTAAGATTCCATGATTGATTCTTGTATGGGTACAATTCCAAACCAGATTTGAAGATAGCAAATTAACAATCCTAAAATCAACCCAATTAATCCTCCCAAGATGTTAATTAACACCCCTTCATAAAAAAATAAATTCCTAACATCCTTCTTTGTAAACCCTATAGAATACAGGGTAAAAACATCTTTTCTTTTTTCTAAAATCAACATTGTAAGGGAAGCTATCAAAGAAAAAGCTGCTATTATCATTACAAAACAAAGAATAATGAAAACAGCTATTTTCTCGCTTTTGGTTGCCGAAAAAATCAATGCATTTTGCTCTTCTCTTGTCTGAACTTTAAATTTATCTCCAACCAAACCTTCTATCTTAGACTTTAATCTATACAATTGAGATTTGGATAAATCTTTAGCAAATACTTCTAATCCGGTAATTTCATCTTGATATCCTAATAAATTCTCAGCAAATTCCAAAGATGAAAAAACATATTTACCGTCATTGGTCATCAATCCTGTCATGAATACACCGCCTACAGTAATTTTTTTTTGATTGAATGGCTGACTTGTCATTGAGATTTTCTTATCTCTCAACATTCCATTTATAGTAATTTGGTTGTCATACCTAGGGTCTGAAGTAAATCCTAACCTACTTTGTAAAATTGCTCCAGGAATGCAAAACGAAATTCCTTCGTATTCTAAATCCGGCAATCCTTCTGTTAATAGAGTATCTAAACTTGTGTTTAAAATATAGTCTGCTCTTACTCCTTTAATTTTACACGCTTCAAATTTCTCTCCTTTTTCAAGAATTACGGTTTGTTCAATGACTTCACTTCCGTAAGAAACTCCATCAAGCTCAAATATTTCGGTTGATTGTAGTTCATTTTTCCTAAAAGTCTTCCCTTCGTTCAAGGTAATTTTAATATCCGGATCAAATGTATTATAAAGATCCTCAACCACTTTTTCTATTCCATTAAATCCCGATAACACAATAATCATTGCCATGGTACTGATAGCAATTCCAATCACCGATATCATGCTCACCACATTGATAATGTTTTGCGATTTTTTTGCAAATAAATACCTCCTGGCTATTTTAAACGGTAAATTCAAATGAGTTAAATTTAATTAAAATGGATTATTTAAGCAATTCTTCTATTTTCATTGCATAATCGAGTGAGTCATCTACAAAAAATTGCAAATCTGGAGTTTTTCTTAGTTGATTTCTTACAATACGAGCCAAATCATTTCTTATTTGATTCTTATGCTTCACTATTTCATCAAAAGATTCTTTGTCATTTTTACTTCCAAAAATACTCAAGTAAACCTTCGCAATAGATAAATCTTTTGTCGTTCTTACGATAGTCACAGTAACCATTGCGCCTTTACAGTAGGATCCAGCATTCTGCTGAAATATCATGCTTAATTCTCTCTTTAATAATTCAGATATTTTACTTTGTCTTACATTTGCCATCTACAATTCTATTAGGTTTTCCCGTAAAATTAAAGAAATTATTACTTTTACATACTAAACACAGGTTTATTCCATTAATATATCAGCTTATTAATCGCATTTAAGCTGAATTTACTTAATTATGAAGAATTTTTTTAAAATTATTGCACTTGCAAAGAACTATAAACCTAGTTTATGGTTAAATGTTTTTTTTAACATTTTTGCAATTGTTTTCGGACTGTTTTCTTTCGTTTTATTTTTGCCTTTTTTAAGGGTATTGATGAACACAGATGAACTGAAAGAAATTGCTACCAAAGGACAACCCGAAGCATTGAAATTTACAATGGATAGTCTAAAGGAAAATGCTTATTATTTAATGTCTAATTTCCTTACTACTCATTCCAAAATGGAACTTTTACTTCTTTTGTGTGGAGTAATTCTAGGAATGATTTTTATGAAAAACATTTCACGTTATTTAGCTCTGTTTTTTATGGCTGGAGTAAGAAATGGGATTGTAAAAGATTACAGAAATAAAATTTACAGTAAGATTTTGGCACTTCCTCTTTCCTATTTTTCTGACGAAAGAAAAGGAGATATTATTAGTAAAATGACCAATGACGTAAAAGAAATAGAGTGGTCTGTACTTCGTTCGCTAGAGGCTGTATATCGTGACCCTATTGCAATTACAATTACAATTTCTTGGCTAATTTTTATGAGTCCAAGCCTTTCTTTGTTTATCCTTCTATTAATACCAATTGTGGTAATTATTGCCTTAATTACAAGAAAGCTGAGAAAAGCGTCTGCTAATTCTCAAGAGTTAATTGGTGATATGATTTCTACAACCGAAGAAACTCTTTCTGGATTAAAAATTATTAAAGGATTTAACGGAGAACAAATTAAAAAAGAAGATTTTGAAGAAGAAAATGAACGCTATACTTCTCAGATGACAAAAATGTTCAGGAGAATTGATATGGCATCTCCACTAAGTGAGTTTTTAGGAGTTTCTGTAATTATTGCCACCATGCTGTATGGAGGTAGTTTAGTCTTTTCTGGCAAGATGACTGGAGAAGAATTAATAACCTACCTAGGAATTTTTTACACAGTAATTGCTCCTGCAAAATCATTGACAGATGCTGTTTCTAATGCACAAAGGGGAATTGCATCAATGAACAGAATCAATGAGATTTTAGATGCAGATAATATAATTCATGATCCTAAAAATCCAATTGAAGTAAAGGAACTGACAGAGAAAATTGAATTTAATCACCTTAATTTCAAATACCAAGATGATTACGTAATTAAAGATGTGAGTTTTTCTATTCCAAAAGGAAAGTCTGTTGCATTGGTTGGGCAATCTGGCTCAGGGAAAAGTACGATTGCCAATTTACTCCCCCGATTTTACGATTTGGAAGAAGGAGAAATAACAATTGACGGAAACAACATCAAAGATATTTCGATAAAGAACCTAAGAAATTTAATGGGTGTTGTAACACAAGATGCTATTTTATTCAATGATACCATTGCCAATAATATTTCTTTTGGGATGGAAAATAGTTCTGCAGATAAAATAATGGAAGCAGCAAAAATTGCCAATGCTCACGATTTTATTCTGCAATTACCAAATGGATACGAAACCAACATTGGAGATGGTGGAGGAAAATTATCTGGAGGACAAAAACAAAGAATAAGTATTGCTCGTGCAGTTCTCAAAAACCCAGATATTTTGGTGCTGGATGAAGCAACTTCTGCGCTTGATACCGAAAGTGAAAAACTCGTGCAAGATGCTTTGAATAATTTGATGAGAAATAGAACTTCATTAATCATTGCACACCGATTATCTACCATCCAGCATGCAGATGAAATAATTGTGATGCAAGACGGAAAAATAATGGAAAGAGGAACTCATGAAGAGCTTATTAATCAAAAAGGAATTTATACAAAACTAACAGACATGCAGTCTTTTGTTTAATCTTATCAGAATTTAAATGAAACTCAATTTTAAAAAATTTGGAGAAGGGAAGCCGTTAATTATTCTTCATGGATTATTTGGATCTTTGGACAATTGGCAGACTTTAGGAAAGGTACTAGCCGAGAAATACACTGTTTATTTGGTCGATTTAAGAAATCATGGGAAATCTCCTCACAGTGATACATTCTCTTATTTGGATATGGTAAATGACGTAGCTGAGCTGATTGAAGATGAAAAACTTGAAACAGTTTCACTCATTGGTCATTCCATGGGAGGAAAAACTACTATGACGTTTGCAGCAGAATATCCACAGTATTTAGAAAAGCTAATTGTAGTTGACATTGCTCCAAAAAAATACGCTCCACACCACCAAGAAATTATTGATGCGCTTTATTCTTTGGATTTAACCAAAATAAAATCGAGAAGAGAAGCGGATGAAGTAATGAAAGAAAAAATTGCAGTAGATGGAACAAGATTATTTCTATTGAAAAATTTAAACAGAGAAAAAGAAGGAGGCTATTCATGGAAAATGAATCTAGATTTATTGTCCGAAGAAATTGAAGAAATAATCGATATTACACCTATACCTTTTCCCATTCCAACTCCCACTTTATTTATAAGAGGAGGAGAATCTGGCTATATCTTGGATTCTGATTTTGATAGAATAGAGGCTTTATTTCCAAATTCAGAAATTGAAACTATTGAAGGAGCAGGACATTGGGTTCATGCTGAAAAACCTCAAGAATTAGTTGAGTTGATTCAAGGTTTTTTGGATTGATAAGGCTTTCCCATTCATAAAAAATGACATTCTAAAAGGGAAGTAATAAAAAGAAATCTAATTATTTTTATGGAATTAATAACCCGTTTGCATCTTATTACCAAAGACCGGTAAAACAATTATTAATTTTATAAATACAACACAAGATGAAAACAATTACAACTCTATTATTAGGATTACTTCTTAGTTTAGGATTCTCAGGAATGAGTCAAGGAACAGGCGAGATAAAAGGACTAATTTGGGATTATGATGAAAATGAACCCTTATTTTCTGCAACAGCAAGTATTTCATATGCAGGGAATACAATTGGAGATTTATCCGATTTTAGCGGAAAATTCACCATTAAACCTTTACAGCCAGGAATATACACATTAACTGTTTCATATATTGGAAAAGAGAGTACAAAGCTACCAATTGAAGTTAAAGCGGGTCAAATAGCATTGAGAGATACTGTTTTTCTTTCTATAGGACTCATGAAAGAAGTTAAAATTTATTCAAATACAATGGTTCTTAACCCATATGAAGTTAATAAACCAAGGATTGGAGCAGAAAAACTGAAAGAAATGGCGGTATTAAGAAATACTGGACAGTTATTACAAGTTGTAGGTGAAGGTGCTTTTACTTTTAATGAGGGAACTGGAGAAATATATTTTAGAGGCTCTCGTAGCAATGGAGTTATTACATACCTTGATGGAATGAAAATAACAGGATCTGTACCTTCTTACCCTGCTGCTGCTATCAAATCTTATTCAGCCTATATAGGAGGCCTTCCTGCAAAATATGGAGATACTTCTGGTGGTGTGATTGAAATTGAAACAAAAAACTTCTTTGACCTCTACAACCAAAAAGTAGCAGAAATGGGAATTACTTACGAATAAGCTTAACTTTAAACCAAATAAAAAAACTTGAGAATAACTCGAAAACATATAAAATCCCTTACGGATGAAAATATTGTTCTCCTTTACAAAGAGTCTACCGACCAAAAATATATTGGAGAACTTTATGTTCGCTATTCTCCTTTAGTGATGGGTGTAAGCTTGAAATACCTCAAAAATATTGCTGATGCGCAAGATAGTTTAATGCAAGTTTTTGAAAAACTCATCTCTGAACTAAATAAAAACGAAGTGCGAAATTTTAAACCTTGGTTGTATCAAATTACAAAAAACCAATGTCTGATGGAATTGCGAAAGACTAAAAAAATATACAAAACCCCTATCGATTCAGAACCTCTAGAACAAGAAGAGGATGAAGCCGAAAAACACAAAGAAAAAGAATTGTTACTTACAAAACTTGAGGAATTTATCCCCAAACTAAAAGAAAACCAAAGAGTTTGTATTGAATTATTTTACCTCCAAAACAAAAGTTACAGTCAAATTGCTGAGGAAACTGGCTTGAACTTAAAGGAAGTAAAAAGTAGCATACAAAATGGAAAAAGAAACCTTGAGCTAAATCTTAATGGTTAAACTGATTTCACTAAACAAAAAAAGATGGCCCATAATGGGCATTTAATTATGAATAACGGAAATACAATGAAAACAAATTCCAACATAGATAGCAAAAACTTGGGAGAGCTTATTAAAAGCTATTACCAAGGCAAGCTTTCTGGCAAAGAACTGCAAGACTTTGAAAGCCTGAAGGCTAAAGATGAGTTTTTGGCAGGTGCCACAGAAGGTTTTGATGAATTCCCTAAAGCTATTGGGAACATTCCTGCATTCAAAACGAATAAAGTATCAAAAGTATGGATTCCTCTTAGTGTATTAGCTATCCTTTCTTTGGTGGTAGTAATTATATTCAATTCGCCAAAACTAGAAATAGAAAACACAACAATTGCACAAGTTATTCCTCAAGAAGAGGAAGAAAAACAAGAAGAGATTATTGAAATAATAAAACCAGAAATAACTGAAAAAGAAATTGTAGTTCCTGTTACCAGAATAAAAAAGAAAAAAGAAAAAGCTGAATCACCTAAAACCGAAGAAGAGACAATCCCAAAAAGAGATTTTTTTGAGATTCCAAAAATGGAATTGAACCCGATAGAGATTAAACAAAAAACCGATTATACAGCCTATAAGGCTAAGACAAAGGCCTTGTTATATTATGACTTTCTAGCTATAGATTACTCTGTTATTTACACCAACACCATTCCTGTAAAAAGGGAACTAAGTGGAATTGACGCAAGTAAACCTAATAAAGATGAAAACGGAATAGACATAGGAAATGGGATAATAGAGAGGGTAATCACTTATAAAGAACAATTGAAAAACAGCCTTTTTCAAATGAAAGAGCATAACTATGCTCAAGCTATTGAAAATTTTAAAATCATATTAACTCATTTCCCCAAAGATGCCAATGCTGAATTTTATATTGGGTATGCTTTATTCTATCAAAAAAAATACGAAGAAGCTATTCCTTATTTTGATAAAGCTATGATAAATGGCTTTGATTTTTTCTTTGAAGACGCCCAATGGTTCAAAGCAAATAGCTTAGAAAATAGCGATAAACTAAAAGAAGCACAAGCCATCTACAGAAAAATTAAAAATAAAGGGGGATATTATTCTTATCAAGTGAAGTAAGGGTTTGTTTATATTCTAAAATTTAATTTATTGTGGTACAAATTTTCATTAAATTTGCACCTTAAACAGACAAAAAAATTGCCTTATGATGATATTGATGACCATTTATAAAAAACTATTAGAATTTAGATTCTATATAGGAATCGTACTTATCCTTTCTACAATCGCTCTTAGCTTTACCAAGCTAGATGGCTTGTGGTGGTTCTCACTTATTTTAATGATTATCGCAGTAGGTTCTCACATATTTTTTGGCCCTATCCGCTTTATTCAAGAAGCAATACAAGCTGGCGATATGGAGTCCGCTCAAAAATATATTAAAACAGTTATTTTTCCAAGGTTGTTATTCAAACCAATCAGACAAGGTTTTTACATGTTACAATCTAACATGGCAATGGCAAACAAAGATTTTGAAGGGGCTGAAAAGCTAATGAACAAGAGTATAAAAAGCAAAAGTAAAGTCCTTGGTGCAGGAAGCGAAGGAAGTTCTTATTTGCAATTGGGAATGATTGCCATGCAAAATGGCAAAAAGAATGAAGCTAAGAAAAACCTTAGAATAGCTCTAGACAAAGGATTGGCTGACAAAGACAGCAAAGCAACAGCTTACCTTCAATTGTGTGGAATAGAGTTACAATCAAGAAGATTTGCTCAGGCTACCAATTTGTTTAAAAAAGCTAAAGCGTGTAACCCAACCAACCCAGAAATAAAATCACAGTTGGCACAAATGGAGAAACACATCCATAACAGAAGGTAGCAAGAAATTATAAGACATAAAAAAAGCGATTCCATTGAATCGCTTTTTTTATTTAAAATACTTTTACTAGCAGTGCTAGTTTCTCTTTCAATTGTCTTCTGTCGACAATGAAATCTAAGAAACCATGTTCCAGTAAAAACTCCGAAGTTTGAAAACCTTCTGGCAAATCTTTTCCAATTGTTTCTTTTACAACTCTCGGTCCTGCAAATGCAATTAATGCTCCAGGCTCTGCAATATTTACATCTCCTAGCATTGCAAACGAAGCCGTAACTCCTCCTGTAGTAGGATCAGTTAATAAAGAGATATAAGGTAATTTAGCTTTAGCCAATAAAGTCAATTTTGCAGATGTTTTTGCCATTTGCATCAAAGAAAAACCTGCTTCCATCATTCTTGCTCCTCCCGATTTTGAAATCATCATAAAAGGACAATTTTTCTTAATAGCATAATCAATCGCTCTTGCAATCTTCTCTCCTACCACAGATCCCATAGAACCTCCAATAAATGCGAAATCCATGCAAGCAATCACTATTGGTTCTCCCGAAGTCTTTCCGTAAGCTGTTCTTACAGCATCTTTAAGTCCAGATTTTTTTTGTGAAGCTACTAATCGATTCTCATATGACTTAGTATCTGTAAATTTCAAAGGATCTTTTGATTCCAAATCCTTATCCAATTCTGTGAACTTATTATCATCAAAAAGGATTGAAAAATATCTTTTTGAACCAATCTTAAAATGATAAGAATCTTCCTCAGCCACCCAACTATTTCCATCCAAATCATCTCTGTCGACAATTTTTCCACTTGGAGTTTTATGCCAAAAACCATCAGGAGTATCTTTCTTCTGGTCTGTTGGAGTACTAATATTTTTATCTTTTCTAGAAAACCATCCCATAGTTATATGTCTTTTTAAATACTGAATAACAATTGTTTATTCAGTATTAGTTTTTTTATAGCTATTATGCTATTGTAATAGAGTCATCAAGATACACATCTTGAATGGAATTTAATAATTTTACTCCTTCGCTCATTTCTTTTTGGAATGCTTTTCTTCCAGAAATTAATCCATGACCTCCAGCTCTTTTATTGATAACAGCAGTTGTAATTGCTTCACTCATATCAGAAGATTTACTTCCTGTAGAAGCTCCACCTGAGTTTATCAATCCTATTTTACCCATGTAGCAATTTGCTGCTTGGTAACGACACAAATCAATTGGGTTATCCGTATTTAATTCAGAATAAACTTTATCGTGAGTTTTTCCAAAATCAACCGCAGTATATCCTCCATTATTTGTAGGTAGTTTTTGCTTAATAATATCTGCTTGAATTGTTACTCCTAAGTGATTTGCTTGCGCAGTAATATCAGTTGCAGTATGGTAATCTACTCCGTTTTTCTTGAACCCTGGATTTCTCAAATAACACCATAGAATTGTTGCCATTCCTAATTCGTGAGCTCTTTCAAATGCTTGTGCTACTTCAATTATTTGTCTGTTACTATCTTCAGATCCAAAATAGATTGTTGCTCCCACAGCTGCTGCTCCAAGATTCCATGCTTCTTCAACAGATCCAAAAGATATCTGAGTAAATGTTTCTGGGTAAGTCAACATCTCATTGTGGTTTAATTTTACAATAAAAGGTATTTTATGAGCATATTGCCTTGAACAAGATGCCAATACTCCAAAAGTAGATGCTACTGCATTACAACCTCCTTCTACTGCTAATTTCACAATGTTTTCTGGATCAAAATAAATTGGGTTTGGTGCAAATGATGCTCCTGCAGAGTGCTCAATCCCTTGATCTACTGGTAAAATAGAAACATATCCTGTTCCTCCTAACCTTCCATGACTGTATATTGCCTCAAGGTTTCTCATTACTTGTGGACTTCTATTTGTCATTGTAAAGGCTTCTGATACAAAGTTTGGATTTGGTAAAGTCAACATCCCTTTGTCAATAGTTGTGCAGGTGTGGTCCAATAACATCTTGCTATTATCTCCTAATAATTCTTCAATGTTTAATGCCATCTAAATTTTAGTTTTAAATTTTTATTTCCTGTCTTAAAAAAAACAAGAATGCAAATTTAACAAAAAAATAGTATCTAAAAAAGATTCCCTTTTTAAACTGTTCTTAAAATTACTATGTAAATTGAATTATTTAAAAATAAGTACCGAACTATACGCACTTATTCCTTCTTCTCTTCCAACAAAACCAAGTTTTTCGGTTGTTGTTGCTTTTATAGAAACTTGATCAATGGCTAATCCCAAAACTTTGGCAATTACACCCTTCATAGTATCTAAATGGGGAGCTAGTTTTGGTTTTTGAAGACAGATTGTAGAATCAATATTAGAGATTTTATAGTCTTTCTCTGAAATTAATTCACTTACTCTTTTTAATAAAATTTTGCTGTCAATTCCTTTATAATCCGCAGAAGTATCTGGAAAATGTTTTCCTATATCGCCCAAATTGGCTGCGCCAAGCAAAGCATCACAGATTGCATGCAGCAATACATCTGCATCCGAATGTCCTAACCCTCCTTTGTGATAATCTAACAAGATTCCACCTAACCAAAACTCTTCGCCTTCGACTAGTTGGTGTACATCAAATCCTATTCCTGTACGAATGTTCATATAAAATTATTGAGCTGCGTTACCTGAGGAATTTCCTAAGTTAAATGCAAGTGAAAAACGAATTGTGTTTGCCAATGGATTTTGATTTGTAACTGTTACTAAATAAGAAAAATCTAACTCAAATTTACTGTATTTTAGTCCTACACCCATTGTTACATATCTTCTATTTCCTTTGGAGTAGTTTTCGTGAAAATACCCTGCTCTCACAGCAAATATTTTATTATACAAGTATTCTGCGCCTAAAGAAATATTTACTTCTCTTAACTCTTCCTTTAAAACACTTCCATCTTCTACTCCAATAAATTCATCATTATCGTTATACAAAACATTACCTGGTGCATCATTAAACGAACCAAAAATACCTTGTGCTGGACTCATGTCTGAGTTTGTATTTCCTGCAACAATTTCATTAGAATTTGTTCTAGAATAAGCTGGTGGTGTTGGCACTAATAATTTATTTAAATCTACTCCAACAGAGAATTGATTATAATCATCAATTTCCATATTAAGTACTGAACCAAGTCTTAAGTTTGAAGGTAAAAAGTCTCTAGTACTTGTATTCGTGTAAGACACTTTATTACCAATATTAGAGATATTCATTCCAATATTTACAGTGGATTTATAATCTCCCAATTTAAACTTTTTAGTTTTATAAAAAGCACCTAAATCTATAGCAACTGCTCTTCCTGGCTTTGTGTCTACTCCATTTACTGTCAAGCCATCAGTTAAATTTGAATTTATAAATCTTGCTGTAATAGAACCTGATAAATTCTTTGATAGTTTCATAGAGTAAGCTAAATCAAAAGCAAATTCCTTAGGGTTGGATTGTTTAATTGTATTTCCCGTTATGTCAGTGAAAGTAATGCTCCCTAAAGAAAAATACCTCATACTTGCAGAGATTGCTGAATTTTTATCCAGTTTTTTGTATCCTGCAAGGTAAACTAGATTAATGTCATTAATTCCTAAACTCCTTAACCAAGGCGAATAAGAAAAGGCTACTCCCCCTTCGTCTTCAGAAAAAACATATTTAGAAGCGTTCCAATGTTGAGAATTAATATCTGGATCAGTTGCAACTCCCATATCTCCCATTGCACTTGCTCTGGAGTCTGGAGAAATTAATAGAAATGGAACTGCAGTTGTAATTGTGTTCAATTGCAAATCCGTTTTATCTGCTTGAGCCTTTAGAGTTTTAGAAACTAAGAAACCCAAAAATATTAAAGAAGATATTCTTAAGAAATTATATTGTGTCATTTGGTGTTATTTTGCATATAAACAAACTTTTACGAAATAAAAGAGAGTTGTAAGCAGTAAAAATTTAAAAGTAGAATTTTTTCCAGATAATTTCTTTTTGTAATTAGATATGACAAATATATAATAAACTTATATATTATTTATTTTAGAAGCACGAGTTTTTCATATTTTTCAACTTTATTTCCTTCGTCATCTGTTACTTTTACTTTGTAAATATAGGTTCCCCTTCCTATTCTATCTCCATAATCATCTCTTCCGTCCCACTCTATTGCATCTACTCTAAACCCTTGGGTTTTTACAGGCGTATTAATAGTTTTCACCAACTTCCCTGAGATAGTAAATACCTGAACTTGAACTTCTAAAAACTCGCAAGACTGATTGTGCTCAAAGAAAAACTGCGTCCTAGTAGTAAATGGATTTGGGTAGTTTAATACATGATTAATAGAAAGTTCGACTTTTTCTACTACAATAAAATCTATTATATTATCGGATGAATTATTGTGCACATCCCAAGTTTTAATACTCAAGGTGTGATTTCCTTCAGCTAATCTAGACACTGGATAATTAATTTTACCACTTTGATAGGAATCCAAATCAGCTTCAAAATAATTATTAAGCACCAAAGGATTACTTGTTTTTTCATCCAAAATTGCTGTTAAATTATGTCCAATTCCATTTCCTGACGTATTAATTCCACTAGAATCAAATAACTCTGCATAAATCGAGGGTAATTCATCAGTAATTCCACCAGAAACAAAATTATTATCATTCATATATAAACCAACTACTGGACCATCATTATCTGGCGAAGCTGTTAAATCAACACCTCCCACATTTATTTTATTAAAATATCCTGCCCCATCATCTGTCCCATTATAGCAGTAGTAACTTATTTTTCCGTATCCAAATTGATAGTTTATATCTTTTGGAACTAAAAAAGTAAATTCAAACAGTCCATTTTTTACAGACGCCTTTCCTTTATACAAAACACTAGACTGTAAATCATAAGTTCTTACATCTCCTAAATTTCTATTACCAAGAGTAGAAAGAGTCAAAGGTTTGTCAAATACAGTAGGGTAAACGACTCCATTGTAATCAGAAATTAATGCCCCATTTATGTCGGATACAAATCCTTTTATCGAAATTTTACTCAATGCTTTTAATGTATCAATAGCTGAATTTACGGGTACGTTATTAACTTCTGTTGTTGTGATATTTTGTTTAGGAAAAGCTAAATTTAATGCTGGATCCCCTATCAAAGAAAATCTTCTAGAATTATTATCTCCTATAACTCTTGAATTATTCTTTGTTTCTAAATAAATCTCTCCCAATGTTCTTGGAGAACCATCTGCTTTTTTTATAAATACCTCCTCAAAAAAGGCGGTTATTAACTGTTTATTAGATCCCTGAAAAACAGGTCTGGTTGTTGTAAATAATGCAACAGCTCCTCCCTCTGGATTTAATAAACAAAGCTCTCCTGCAGATGTTCTTGATGGGTCATCATATTTACTAAACTCACAGGTTGCTGTTAACATTACAGTTAACCTATTTTTATTTGTCCATCCATTAATTGTGGATAAATCCAAAAATCTTTCTGATCCCCAACCTACTTCACCCCCGTGCCCTTCGTATGTGGTAATCAAAACTCCTTCTTCAATAGTTCTTCTTAATACCTCTGTTCCATCCAAGTACCTCTCTCCTCCAGAAACTGAAGTTTGTTTATAGGCATCCATATGAATTTTAGCAATGTTAAATGTAGGGTGGTTTACTGCAATAGAATCCATAACATTTTCTGTGTGCACGAAAAAATCAGCCTCCCAGGTTTCATCTATATCATCAGATACAAAACATAATTTATTTCTCCAATCCCCATAGGAGGAGCCACTATTTGATCCCGAATTACAGTTGTAAACTTGAGAAATAGGAACATTCTGTTTCTGATAATTAATGATTTTATCAACAACTTGTTCTGCTTGAATTGAAGAAACAACGGTTAATCGTCCTACGGCCATATCAAGAAAATCATAATCCCCTATAGATTCTCCATCATCTAATATTCCATAAAAATCATCCGTTACAAAGGAAGAAATATCGGATAAGGAATTGTCTGACTCATAAACTGGAACAAAATTATGATTGGGTTGAACTCTATTTTTGTAATCGTATGAACCATCTCCAAACAATAATAAATATTTAGGTGGAGTAGAAACACCTTTATCGTAAAACATTTTTGCAAAAGTTTTTATTGCAGTTACATCTTGCATCCCTCCAGAAAATTCATTGTATACTTGTTGTACACTTGCTTTCAAAACACTTAATCCATTTGACTCATGAAATTGTATTAATTTGTCAACCTGAGTTAAGAATAAAGGGTGATAAACAATAAGTAAATCAGGAACAACTTCCGCATGTATGTTTTGATTTAACACTTCTCCTTCGTAAACTGGAACTAAGAATCCACTATTTTTATAAGCAACAAAGGTTTTTAATGAATCTGTTTCCAAGGTAAAATCCAAAACCGAAGAAACTTTGTTGTAAACCACATTTTTAATCTCAAATGGATTGGTAACATCCCAAACTTCATCAACATTGGTAGCAGCTGTCATATTATATCTTGAAACATTTCCTGCACCAACTGAATTTACATCTCTAAAAATTATTTGATTATTACTCATTGTAAGGTTTCGTCTTACGTTTACTTCAATATAATCTAAGTAACCTACACCACTTTGGCCCAATGGCTTATTGTAAGTTAAACTCACCCCAACAGTGCTTGATAAGGGTGAAAAAGTCATAGAACCATCCCTTCTTAGTGCAACTGAGCTGTGAGTTCCTAATGGAATACCGGGTAAATTTATAGTTGTCGAACTTCCATTTGATGACATTGAAAACGAACTAGAAGTTGGATAATTTGTTAATGCCAGAACGGATGAATAAACAGTAGCATTTGAGGTAACATCAATATTTGGGAAATTAAAATTATAATTTGCAAATAAGTTCGCTTCAAAGACATCTCCAACCCATAACTTCCCTGAACCCCCTTTACTTGATAAGCTCATGATGTTAATCTTTTCATCTTCTTTTGCTTGATAATCATCAAAAGATGAAACTGTATTTGTCACAGTAGATGAAGATGAATTTAAATCCGTAATTCTTTTTGCTCCCGAATTATCATTTACGTTAACAAAGAAATAGGAATCCTTTGAATACAAATGTTTATGAAAAATAAATCTAGAACTTATGGCCTTATATTCCCATTTGTCTGGACTTTGTCCGTAAAACAAGAAATAGTCTCCGTCTCCAAATATTCCATCTCCCCCATCAACCATTTTTACAGCATTTTTTTCTAAATCATCTACTCTATCTTCTCCGTTCTTTTCTGGAAGCATTCCGTTATGATTTCCATATACATTTATCAGGTTAGAAGAGATAGAAGCAGCTAAAATTCCGTTTTCCTTAAGAAATTCGAAAGTAACCTTATATATACCATCCGTCTTTAAAGATAGTTTGCAATAGACTCCTTGTGCTAAAACTGAAGAATTTTTAAATCCCCTTGAACCTCCTCTTGAAGCAGAATTTGTTTCAAAAACACTTTCCTGAGTGTAAACGTAATTTAATTTAAATGAGGTTATCTTTTTTATTATTCCATTTTCTTTTAATAAAGGAACGAAATTTATAATTCCATATTTAACTTTAACCTGATAGCTATAAAATATATTGGCTTTTAGGCTAGAACCTATTTTATTTTTTAATTCTATAGGAAGTAATCGTAATTCATTATTTGATAAAATTTCGCTATTCAAAACCGCAATCGAAACAGTTAATTTTTGATTTGAATTCAGCATAATTTTAGATGCGAATTTTGGCAATTCATTAAACCTAGCACCAAATCCAACAATGCTTAAGCTTGGTTTGTCATTTATTTTTGACATTTCCCATTTCAAATCAATAATTTTTCCTGATTGAGAGAACACAGTGAAACCTGAGCACAATATCATGATTAATAATAATTTAATTAACGGTTTAAGATTCATTTAATTCTAGGTTTAATTAATAATGAGGTGTAATACTACAATAAATTACGAGAAAACTGGTTTTAAGCATCAAGTAATAAATGTTAAATTTAGTTCAGTATTACGACATATTCAACTATTTATTGTTGATTAACTTAACGCAATTAGGAAATTCTTATTGTTTTATGCCGTATTAATGAAACTTATTTATATTTTTACCGTATTGATTGAAATTAATTCATCCTTATGAACAATTTTTTGTTGAAAACATTTGCGTCTATTATTGGCATAATTTTGAGTACTTCTGCACTAGCGCAAGACCCTGAATTTAGTCAGTTCTATTCTAATCCCTTGTATTTAAACCCTGCCTTTGCTGGGTCTAATAATTGTCCGAGAGTAGCTCTTAATTATAGAAATCAATGGCCTGCTATTTCTGGATCATTTGTTACACAAAGTGTTTCTTATGACCAAAGACTTGGTTATAATAAAGGTGCTGGAATTGGATTATTGGTTACAAATGATGTTGCGGCTAAAACTTTAAGTACTTTAAATGCAAGTGCTATTTTCTCATACCATTTTGCAATAACTAGAAAATTTGCCATTAGAGTTGGATTTCAAGCTACCTATTTTCAAAAAAGTTTAGACTGGAATAAATTATCTTTCAGTGATCAAATTGATTCAAGAAGAGGTTTTGTCTACACTTCACAAGACGTTCAAAACGGAACAGGTAAAAAAGATGGTGTAGATTTCTCTGGAGGTATTTTAGGATTTAGTAAACGATTTTATTTTGGGTTTGCAGCACATCACGTAAACGAACCAAATGAATCATTGGTATTAGCGGAGAGTAAGCTTCCTCTGAAACTTACAGGTCATATGGGAGCAGTAATTCCTTTAAGAAAAAGCAGATACAAGAAGAGTACTACAAAGATTTCTCCAAACATCCTTTATAGGAATCAAGGAACATTCCAGCAACTTAATTTGGGAGTTTACGTAAACAAAGGTCCAATATGGACAGGAGTTTGGTACAGAAATGGAGATGCATTTATTGTATTATTAGGAATTCAAACAGATTTAATAAGATTAGGATATAGCTATGATGTAACAACTAGCCAATTAACATTGGCAACTGCAGGTTCTCATGAAGTTTCATTTTCAATGAACTTCACTTGTAAGCCTCCAAAAAGAAGATATAGGACAATAAGTTGTCCCTCATTTTAGTTATTAAGCTATATATTTTTTAAAGTAAAGAAGAAAAAGAAAACGATATGAAGACGAGAAGAAATTTAAATAAAGTACTTGTAGCTAGTTTAGCTGCGGGAATGATGTCAATGTCTTGCAATAAAAAGCCACAATCATCTGCTACAGGTTGGAATTATAATGATTCTGAAAATGGAGGATATCTTAAAACCGATTATGTAGAACAAGAAACTGGCCCAGGTTTAGTCCTTATTGAAGGGGGAACCTTTACAATGGGTAGTACTGAGCAAGATGTAACGTTCGATTGGGACAATACACCAAAAAGAGTTACTGTATCTTCATTTTATATGGATGAAACTGAAATAACTAATCAATTTTGGGGAGATTATATGCATTGGACTGCAAGAACGTATACCGATTTTCCTTTGATTCTTGAAAAAGCAACACCTGACCAAAATGTTTGGAGAAGTAAATTAGGTTATAACGAGCCTATGGTTGAGTATTATTTAAATCATCCTGCTTATCAAAACTACCCTGTAGTGGGAGTTAGTTGGTTACAAGCAACTAATTACTGCTCATGGAGAAGTGATAGAGTAAATGAGTACATTCTTATTAGGGAAGGGATTCTTTTGTGGAATAATGACCAACAAAACGAGCCTTTTAATACCGATGCATATTTTGCAGGAAAATTCATAAACAGTGATAATCCAAAAGGGCAATTAATAGATTATGACCCAAGTAATGGAAGTGGTTCTAACGGGAAGAAAAAAATTCGAACAAAAGATTTAGCTACTAGAATTGTAAGAATGGAAGATGGAATTTTACTGCCTAGCTACAGACTCCCAACAGAAGCTGAGTGGGAATATGCTGCTTACGGATTAATTGGAAATTCTGAAGATGAAAGAATTACTAGTAGAAGAATCTATCCATGGGATGGTCACTGGGTAAGAAATCCAGAAGACAAATTTCAAGGGCAAATGCAAGCAAACTTTGTAAGAGGAAGAGGAGATTACATGGGTGTTGCAGGAAAACTAAATGACAATGCAGATAGAACTGCTCCAGTTACTGCATATTGGCCAAATGATTACGGTTTGTATAATATGGCTGGAAATGTTTCGGAATGGGTAATGGATGTTTATCGTCCACTTTCTTCAGAAGATTATGATGATTTTAGTCCATTTAGAGGAAATGTATTTAAAACAAAAGTACTTAACTCTGAAGGAGCGATTGATGAAAAGTTAGACGAAGCAATGTATGATGTAACAGGTATTAAAGAATACTTAGTAGATTTTACAGCAGAAAGAAACAGAAGAAGAGGAGGGACGATAACAGATTCACTTGACGGAGTATTATTGAAAGAATTAGATTCTTTAATTTCTGAAGCAAATGAATTATACAATGACGGAAGAAAAGTTGAGGCTTCAAGAGCTGTAAGAGAAATTCTTGAGACAAACTTACCAGATATAGGCTTTAGAGTACAATCTATTCCTGGTCTTGAAGAATTTCAATATGAAATTATTCCAAAATTAGTTAAAGGAATGTCTGATTATGTAGTGAATTCTCCAGGTAGCCTTAAGGTAAGAGAGGTTACTAGAGAAGAAAATCTTGACAGAAGAAACTACCAAGAAGCAAACTACATTGATTATTTAGATGGAGACCTTAATTCTAGTATCTATTACGCAAAAGATGAAATCAAAGAAGGGATCAATGAATTTGACAACCAAAATGGTGCGAGAAGAAATAGATCTGGATTTAACTCTGATAACCTAGTTTACCAATCTGGTAAAAACAAGAAAGGGAAACCATCTACACTTATTACTGACAAGTCTAGAGTATACAAAGGGGGATCTTGGAAAGATAGAGCTTTCTGGATGTCACCAGGAAACAGAAGGTTTTATGATGAGTTTAGATCAACAGATGCAATTGGTTTTAGATGTGCAATGACAAGAGTAGGAAGCCCAGTAGGTTTAGGGTCTTCTCAAAAGAAGAGAAAAAAATAATAAAAAAAATAACAAAATTATATAGGCCTTGATAGAAAATTCTATCAAGGCTTTTTTATATTTAGGAAATTAAACTTAAGATGACAATTCAAGAATTATATACTCTTTTCCTTCAGTATCCAAAACTATCAACTGATACGAGAGCAATTAATATAAACTCACTCTTTTTTGCTTTAAAAGGAGATAACTTTAATGGAAATAAATTCGCAAAAGAGGCCATAGAGAAAGGAGCTAAATTTGCTGTAATTAGCGACTCTAAATACAAGCTAAGTGAAAGCTACATAGTTGTTGAAGACGCATTAAAAACACTTCAAGCACTTGCTAAATATCATAGAAATCAATTAAACATCCCAATAATTGGGATAACTGGAAGCAATGGAAAAACCACAACCAAAGAATTGATAAAAAGTACTCTTTCTCAGAAATACAAAACATTTGCAACTCATGGTAACTTAAATAATAACATTGGTGTTCCACTTTCATTACTTTCAATTAATGAAAAACATGAAATCGCAATCATAGAGATGGGGGCAAATCATCAAAAAGAAATTGACTTTTTAGCCAACATCTGTAATCCCGATTGTGGTTTGATTACTAACATTGGAAAAGCACATCTAGAAGGATTCGGTGGAATTGAAGGAGTAGAAAAAGGGAAAGTTGAATTATTTCAAAATTTATCTTCTAGAAACAAACAAGTCTTCATTAATGTGGATGATGTGAGATTGAAGAATTATGTAGAGAAACTAAAAGCTATTACTTACGGAACAAACAACTGTGAATACAAAGGAGAAATAATCTCTAATTCTCCTTTTCTATCCGTCCATGTAAAATATAAAAAAAATGAATTTGAAGTAAACTCAAACCTAATTGGGACTTACAACTTTAGCAATATTCTATCAGCAGTAGTGATTGGAGATTATTTTGATGTTTCTCCAGACGAAATAAAAAAAGGAATTGAGAACTACTTCCCTAAAAATAATCGTTCTCAACTAGTGAACCAAGGAAGCAATAAAATAATTATGGATGCATACAATGCAAATCCTTCGAGTATGTCTGAGGCTATTAAAAATTTAGTCAAATCTAAGGCTGAGAATAAACATTTCGTTCTTGGTGATATGCTAGAACTGGGTGGTGAATCAGAATTTGAACACAAAAACATTATAGAAATTCTCCAAAAAGAAAATCTAAAAGGAATATTAGTGGGCAAAGAATTCATGAAGTATAATACTTCTGAATACCTCGTATTTGAAACTAACCAAGAAGCAAAAGACTACTTAAAAGAAAACAAAAAAGAAAATACGTTATATTTAATAAAAGGATCTAGAGGAATAAAATTAGAAACTGTACAAGAAGTATTGTAAATTTGAGTACTTCAATCAAACGATAAACTATGGCAAAAATATTGACAACCAAATCAATCAAATTTTTAGAGAAATACTTAAATAATGCTTCACCAACAGGATTTGAAAGTGCAGGCCAAAAATTATGGCTAGACTATTTAAAACCGTATACAGATGAATATTTTGTAGATACTTATGGAACTGCGGTTGCGGTTATAAATCCAAAAGCAAAATACAAAGTTGTAATTGAAGCTCATGCAGATGAAATCTCATGGTTTGTTCATTACATTAACAAAGATGGTTTTATTTATGTAAGAAGAAACGGAGGTTCTGATCATCAAATAGCTCCATCAAAAAGAGTAAATATTCATACGGATAAAGGAATAGTTCCTGCATTATTTGGTTGGCCAGCAATTCACACAAGAAAAAGCGGAAGCGAAAAAGCACCTAAATTAGAGAATATCTTTTTGGATTGTGGAGCAAACTCCAAAGAAGAAGTAGAAAAAATGGGGATTCACGTTGGATGTGTAATTACTTATCCAGACGAATTCATGATTTTGAATAAAAAATACTTCACTGGAAGAGCGCTAGACAACAGAATGGGAGGATTCATCATTGCTGAAGTGGCACGTAAACTAAAAGAAGATAAAATTGAATTACCTTTTGGGTTGTACATTGTAAACTCTGTACAAGAAGAAATAGGGTTGAGAGGAGCAGAAATGATTGCGGCAAGGATTAAACCTGATGTAGCCATTGTGAATGATGTATGTCACGATACAAACACTCCAATGATTGATAAGATTGAGCAAGGTGATTTTAAGTCTGGTGATGGACCAGTTTTAGCTTATGCTCCGGCAGTGCAAAATAATCTTTTAAAGTTATTGATTGAAACGGCACAGAAAAACAAAATACCGTTCCAAAGAATGGCCCTTTCTAGCAGAACTGGAACTGATACAGATGCTTTTGCCTACTCTAACGAAGGAGT